>CAZEKO010000056.1:9215-10886 GCA_964512775.1 uncultured Bacteroides sp.
CTACATCAGGTTGTCCGACGGATTACTACCCATGTTCTCCAGGAGATGAAGGTGAAACATGAAAAAATAGCTATGTTGACGGCCTACGACTATTCTATGGCAAGAATTCTTGATGAAGCTGGAGTCGACGCGATTCTTGTCGGAGATAGTGCTTCCAACGTAATGGCCGGGTATGATACGACTTTACCCATTACGCTTGATGAAATGATCTATCATGCAAAAGGAGTTGTAAGAGCGGTTAAAAGAGCTCTTGTCATTGTTGACCTTCCATTTGGAACTTACCAGGGAAATTCAAAGGAAGCGCTGTCTTCATCTATCCGGATAATGAAAGAAACCGGGGCCCACTGTGTCAAAATAGAAGGAGGGAGCGAGATAATTGAATCTGTTACCCGTATTCTCAGCGCAGGAATTCCTGTTATGGGCCATCTTGGGCTGACACCACAGTCGATCCATAAATTTGGAACCTACGTGGTGAGAGCCAAAAATGATCAGGAAGCTAAAAAGCTTATCGAGGATGCACATCTTCTTGAAGACGCAGGCTGTTTTGCTCTCGTTCTTGAGAAAATACCTGCCGAACTGGGAGGTGAAGTAGCCGCCGGCCTTAAAATCCCAGTAATTGGTATTGGGGCTGGTCCTAAGGTAGATGGACAGGTGCTGGTTTTGCATGACATGCTTGGAATTACTCAGGAATTTTCTCCCAGGTTTCTTAGAAGATATCATAACCTGTATGCAGAGATTAAAGGTGCAATTCAGCATTATATCAAAGATGTCAGGGTTGGAGAATTCCCAAGTGATAAAGAACAATATTGATCAGATGATTTTGCCTGCCGATCTTCTTTTTGAAGACAACCACCTTATTGCGATTAATAAGAAACCCTCCCAGAATGTCCAGGCAGATAAAACCGGAGATGTATCATTAGACAGCATAGTCAGGGAATATATTAAAATCCGTTATAAACTGCCAGGGGAAATATACCTAGGGATTATTCACAGGATTGACAGGCGTGTCAGTGGCGTGGTATTGTTTGCCAGAACCAGTGAAGCTCTTGCCTCGATGAACCAGCTATTCAGAGAAGGGCAGGTCAGAAAAACCTATTGGGCAATAACAAAGAAAATACCTGCGGATGAATCGGGTCGTCTTGAACATTACCTTAAGAAAAATGAAAAACAGAATAAGTCATATGCTTATCCTGAACCGGTGGCTGGTTCCAAACTTTCAATACTGACTTATAAGGTGATCGGCAGATCTGACAGGTACTATCTGCTGGAGATTGAGTTGCATACCGGTCGTCACCATCAGATCCGATGTCAGCTGGCATCTATAGGATGCCCTGTCAGAGGAGATCTGAAATATGGTTATCCAAGATCAAATGAAGATGGTAGTATCAGTCTTCATGCCAGATCCCTTGCTTTTATTCATCCAGTTACGAAGAAGCCTGTTGCCATAACTGCACCAGTTCCGCCTGATAAACTTTGGAAGATACTCTCCTCTGAAAAAGTCTACAAGTCTGCAAGTCAGTGAGGCATGAAGTGAATATCTAAGGACAGCCCAGTCCATCTGGATTTTAGAATTTTGAAAAAAGGATTTACACTCAATTTGCACGTAAATCATTTTCTCATTTTAATTAATGACTACAAATATATTCTTTATTCACTACCAAATAAATCTCC
>CAZEKO010000057.1:0-1329 GCA_964512775.1 uncultured Bacteroides sp.
GAAAATAATCTGGCAAAGCTTGAAATAGCGCTGGCAAGAGGGAAAAAAGAATATGATAAACGGGAGACAATAAAGGAGAAGGATATGAAACGGGAAATGGAAAGAATGGGAAAAATCAGATAACAATTACTGAGCAAAAAAGAAATTGATCATCCTGTACACTTCATCTGTGTTAAGTTCTGAACGGTAATCAAAGAAATCGTTAATAGCTTTCAATAATTCATCAAAACTCAGGTAAGTATCTGTATCAGTATCCAGTGAACGAAACTTATCTGGCAGGTCTGCAAATGACATCCGTCTTCCTGCCTCCAGTATACTATAGTAAAGGGCAAGGTCTTTCCGTTCAACAGCTTCAGAAAAATCGAGCCGGGCAATAACTTCATCTTCAGTCATTGTAACACCATATTCGTCAACAAATGCTCCCGTTGGGGTAGCATCTTCTTTGTCGATATAGTCAGGTACTCCATCATCATCATTATCATATGGGCAGCCCAGAGTGTCTACATTCACACCAGATGGTGTACCCGGACAATCATCAATTGCATCAATAACACCATCAGCATCTTCATCTTCAAACATGGTATAATCAAAATCATCAATTTCTGCGAACATCAGTTCCTCGACTCTGACTTTTGGATCGGAAAACAGATCCAGGTGCATTGTAAGGTAGGTGAAAGTAAAATGATCATTTCTTTTATCACCAACTATCCCCTCTCCCTGCCAGCTTACATTATCAATAAGGTCGGTAAAAGTAAAATGGCCTGATGTTGCTAGTCTCATTTTCACACGGCTATTCACACGGAAATCTATCCCAATATCTACAGGAAAAGCAAAGGTGCTCCGGTTATAATTTCCCAGATTATATAAGTTCTGTTCTCTAAGATCCGTTTCATAATTCCAATCACGTGACAGAACATTATTAGCGTAAGTATTTTTATATATTTCATCAATATCCCTTATAGTGCCATCAGACCAATAATAATAGGTTCTGCCCTCAGAATCAATAAGATCACCCTTTGAATTGAATACAATAACTTCAACACCAGCAGAAATGAAAGGTCGGATAACTGCAGTTTCCTTTTTGAAAATGTGTCCGAAATTATATTCTCCGTTAATCCCAAAGGAAATAATTTCAGACTTAAAATTCAGGTTTCTTTGCGGATTCTCAAATGATCTTTCATTGCCGGTCAATGCACCTGTATAAAGGGAAAAATTCCCGAGAAAATTTCTTTTTTTATCTATAAAAGTGGACACATTTAGTCTAAAAGTGTAATTTCCAACCATCGGATTAATAAAAACATTATTTACATCCCCATAAAAGTTCATAAT
>CAZEKO010000057.1:1429-3256 GCA_964512775.1 uncultured Bacteroides sp.
CTGTAACAGGAGTGGATTCTTTTTTCAAATCTTCGGATGACTCCTTTTGAGTAGTAAGTGTTTTAGGAGTACCAGCGGATGACAGAAATTGTTCAACATTTTGTTCATTGACTCCGGCGAGATCCACGTCCTGTTGAATAATATCAACGATGATATTCCTTCCTTCATCAATGTATGATAGTTGCCCTTTTATGGATATAGAAGCGGTAGTTCTGGATGATAAGGGGACAAGCCGGTAGGAAACTACGAAACCTGGTTCTGGAGGCAAATTCATCCAAACAAACTTAACCAATCCGTCCTTGAATGTAAAAATACCCTCTTTGGAATCCATACTTATTGCTTCAAATCCTTCAGGTATCTGTTCTTCAATTTTTGCAAACTTATTCATCTCTTTTTTATAAACAAGAAGCCTGACAATGAATTCATTTCCGGTAGTGGTCTTATAAGGTGTCTGCCGGATACATGATATTTTATAGCGCGAATCCAGTGCGGCTTTTTCGGTTGAAATAATTTTTTCATATTCCGAGATATCGACCTGAAGATTGGCATCTACAGCAGGAGATGGTGTTATTATAACAGGTCCGGTTTTTATTTCCACCGATTTTCTTTCATCGTTTTCAACATAAGAAAATTCACCTGGCATTGTGAATTCTCCTTTTAATCTTTCATTTACCATCACCTTATAGGTAATGGTGATTTCTTCCTGTGCCGGAAGTTTTAGCCAGATAAAACGAAGCCTCTGTTTATCAAAGCTGAAATCGGCAGTGCCTGAATTGACCGCAGATGGTGTGAGTCCGGCAGGCAATTCCTGTTGAAACCTTGAAAACTCCTCAAGTGTGCCTTTCTGAATAACTACATTAACATTAAATTCCTTGCCTGCTTCCACTTTTCCCGGAACATCCACTTTTACGGATATACTGGCCTGAGCAAATATTAATGCTGGTAACAGTAAACCCGGTACCAGAAAATAAAATAATTTCTTAATCATAAGATTTTCAGTATTTTGCAAAATTAATGCATAAATATCAGCATTTTTTTATAACAAATCAAAAGAATGAATTAACAGCCCCCTGAATCAGAAATTCGGACTGAGCAAATATTTTGAATAAAATTCATCGATATGTTCAACAGCTTCATCGGCTGTATCGACTATTTTAAAAATTTCCAGATCCTTTTCATTTATGTTGTGTTCTCTCTCCAGCATTACTTTTCGAATCCATTCTATCAGCCCCTCCCAATATGAAATCCCTACAAGGACAATTGGAAACCGGCCAGTTTTCTCAGTCTGAATCAATGTGATGGCTTCAAAAAGTTCATCAAATGTTCCAAACCCTCCTGGCAGGACAATGAATCCCTGGGCATATTTCATAAACATTACTTTCCTTACAAAGAAATGATCAAAAGTTATCAGTTTATCGGGATCGATAAAGAGGTTGGCTTCCTGTTCGAAAGGCAAAGCGATGTTAATTCCAACTGATCTCCCTTTCCCCCTTTTTGCACCCATATTCGCCGCTTCCATTATTCCAGGCCCTCCGCCGGTAATAACTCCATATCCACGCTGGGTGAGTTTGAAAGCGATCTCTTCTGCCAGTGCAAAGTATTTATTATCGGGCCCGGTGCGTGCTGATCCAAAAATCGAGACACATGGACCGATTCTTGCAAGCTTTTCAAAACCCTCCACGAATTCAGACATTATCTTAAAGATCTTCCATGAATCAGCTGTTAATATCTCTTGCCAGCTTTTCTCCTTGAAAGCACTTTTTATTAAATCTTCATTAGTCTCGTTAGACTTTTTATATTCCTTTTCCGGTTTGCTCATAATATATT
>CAZEKO010000057.1:3356-10631 GCA_964512775.1 uncultured Bacteroides sp.
CAGCTCCTTTTTAAGGAAATGTGATGTATAACTGTTTTTACAATGGATAATATCTTCAGGCATTCCCTGGCACATCACCTCACCACCTCTAAGTCCACCATCTTTTCCAAGGTCAATGATATAATCAGCGAATTTGATCACGTCCATGTTATGTTCAATTACAATTACGGTATTTCCCTTATCCACAAGTTTATTAAGAACATTAAGGAGAACCCGAATATCTTCAAAATGGAGTCCTGTCGTGGGTTCATCAAGCATATAAAGTGTCCTGCCGGTATCTTTTCTGGCAAGTTCAGCAGCCAGTTTTACTCGCTGGGATTCTCCACCCGAAAGGGTTGTTGAAGGCTGTCCCAGAGTTATATATCCCAATCCAACATCCTGTAAGGTTTTCATTTTTTTTGCAATAGATGGGATATGTTTAAAAAAATCCACCGCCATATTAATAGTGAAATTCAGGACCTCGTTGATATTGTAACCACGGTATTTGACTTCAAGGGTTTCCCTGTTGTACCTTTTTCCATTACAGGATTTACACTCAACATAAACATCCGGTAGAAAGTTCATTTCGATGGTTTGCACACCGGCTCCTTTACATTCTTCACATCTGCCGCCGGCTACATTAAATGAAAACCTGCCCGCCTTGTATCCTCTGATCTTTGCTTCCGGTGTTTGTTCAAAAAGTTTCCTGATATCTGAGAACACTCCAGTATAGGTTGCAGGATTAGATCTGGGAGTTCTGCCCAGTGGTGACTGGTTCACTTCAATAACTTTATCAATATTCTCATCCCCGGTTAGAGATTCGTACTTAAGTGGTTCTCTGAGGGAACGGTAGAACTTTTTGCTGAGTATTGGATGAAGAGTATCATTGACCAGGGTGGATTTTCCACTACCTGAAACCCCTGTCACACAGATAAATACTCCAAGCGGGAATTCAACAGAGATATTTTTAAGATTATTCCCACTTGCATTATGAAGTATCAGTTTGTGGCCATTTCCTTTACGCCTTCCATCAGGGATCTCGATTTTTTTAAGGTTATTCAGGTACATTCCCGTCAATGTGCCTGATTTTTTTACTATTTCCGGTGTCCCGGTTGCCACTACCTCTCCCCCGTGCTTTCCGGCTGTTGGTCCCATATCTACGACGTGGTCGGCTGAACGAATCATTTCCTTATCGTGCTCAACTACTATTACTGAATTCCCGTTGTCACGAAGATCCTTCAACGCCTGTATCAGTTTAAGATTATCTTTCTGATGAAGGCCTATACTTGGCTCATCAAGTATATACAGGACATTAACCAGCTGTGAGCCAATTTGGGTTGCCAGCCTGATTCGTTGGCTTTCCCCACCCGCAAGGCTTCCGGCGCTCCGGTTAAGGCTAAGGTAATCGAGGCCAACATCGATCATGAACCTGAGCCTGCCTTTTAACTCTTTAAGTATCTCAGAAGCTATTGTTTTCTGGCGGCTGGATAAATGTGATTCCACATTATCAAACCATTTATAAAGTTCAATAATATCCATCGATGCCAGTTCTGAAATATTTTTATTATTAATCCTGAAATGTAAAGCTTCTTTATGCAATCTGGCTCCGTTACATTCAGGGCAGACTGCTTTTCTTATATACTGATCTGTCGTAAGACCGTTTTTATTAAAACTTTGTTCATACTGGAAAGTGGATTGAATATAATTAACGATCCCGTCAAAACTCAGAAAATAATTTGAAGTGTTACCAAGCGGTGTATTCTGAAGTTTGAAAGATTCTTCTGAACCATATAGGATCTTGTTTAACGCTTCTTCCGGTATATTCTTGATTGGAGTATCGAGGTTAAAATTGTATTTTGCTGCAATTGCATCAAGTTGCCAGAAAATCAGTGCATTCCTGTATGGTCCAAGGGGTTCGATTCCTCCAGAGTGTATACTTCTATTAGGATTGGGAATTATCTTCCTGATATCCACTTCATTGATTTCTCCCAGTCCATTGCAGTGATGGCAAGCACCCTGTGGAGAGTTAAACGAAAAAGTATGGGGGGCAGGTTCATTATATGAAATACCGCTTGTGGGACACATAAGATGCCTGCTATAATATACAGGATCATCCTTTTCACTCTTAATAAGCATCATGGTCCCTTTCCCCTGATCAAGGGCAATTTTTAACGATTCAGCCAACCGTTTTGGATCATCCCCAATAGTAAGCCTGTCGACAATAATTTCAATATTATGGGTTTTATACCGATCTACCTTAAGTCCGTGTACCAGCTCACTTATGACACCATCAATCCGGCAATAGAGAAATCCCTTTTTCCGGAACTGTTCAAATAATTCCCTGTAATGTCCTTTGCGGCCCTTGACGAGAGGTGCCATGATCATAATCCCCGTTCCACCGAATCTTTTGGCTACAATCTTAACTATCTGACTATCGGTATACTTAACCATTTTCTCACCTGTAACCCAGGAATAGGCTTCGGCTACTCTGGCATACAGGAGTCGCATAAAATCATATATTTCAGTAATGGTCCCGACAGTAGATCGAGGATTCTTTGAAGTGGTTCTTTGCTCAATAGAGATGACAGGGCTAAGCCCGGTGATCATATCCACGTCAGGCCTTTCCATACTGCCCAAAAATTGTCTGGCATATGCTGACATGGTCTCCAGGTATCTCCTCTGGCCCTCAGCATAAATTGTATCAAATGCCAGAGAGGATTTTCCGCTTCCACTCAGTCCGGTTATGACTGTAAGCTTATTCCTTGGTATCTCAACATCAATATTCTTCAGATTATGGACACGGGCTCCCAGTACACGGATATATTCGTCATCCTCCAGGAATTCTTTATATGTGGGTTTTTGAGGCAAAATTCCGAGGGGTTTTATGGTATTAAAAATCAGATAAGTCGCGACTGCTCAGTCCATCTTTGGGTATCCGGATATAATAAGTCTTTTTATGCGGATTCGTGAGCTCTTTGTCCCTCAGCCACGGATTAAAAATCTTCAGTACCTTGTAATTAATTCCATATTTTGATGCAAAATCAGCAAAATCCTCAACGGTTCCATCTACAGTAACTTCATAAGTCGGGATAACCGGGTAGAGATCTTTATCTCCTGCATAGAAACCATATTCTTCAGGATTTGAAAGTATAAGCTTGATTGCCAGTACCCTGTAAATATATCTTCCTGTTTCCTCATTAAGCAGCAGATCATAATAATAATCTGATTTCTGGCGATTAATCTGTTCATTCAACCCTGATCTCCCCATGTTATAACTCGCCGCTGCCATTGTCCACGAACCATAACGATTGTAGGATTCTTTAAGAAAAGTACAGGCAGCTTCAGTAGATTTTTCAATATGGTACCTTTCATCCACCTCGTCATTCACTTCCAGCCGGTAATCTCTTGCCGTCCCATCAACGAATTGCCAGAATCCAACCGCCTGGTCAGGAGAAACTGAATTTGTAAGATCGCTTTCAGCGACAGCTAAATATTTCATGTCTGCAGGTATGCCGTTTTTCCTGAGCACATTTTCAATGATAGGGAAATACCTGTTTGCCCTCTTAATAAGGAGCATCGTATGAGACTGCCAGTAAACATTAATCAGCAATTCCTTATCGAGATCTTCTTTGACATCAAAATATTCAAGTGGCACTTTTTCACCTGCAAATTGAAGCTCTGAAGGCAAATTAACCGGATAAACCGAATATTTCAAATCCGTATTCAGTGATGACATCTGGACTTTTGCCTCATCCCTGCCGGCAGATACAAATAGGGTCAGAATTATGATACCAGATGCAATTATTCCTAATCCAGAGGCTATCCGAAAGGTTCTAATGGACTTTTTACTCATAGTTATTCATTCTAGGGGGTTATAGGGTGCTGTATTTAAAAAAAACAAAAGTAGTTCTTTTTAAGCAATAAGGAATAGAAAGTAACGAAGATGAAGATCAGATCAGAAAGAATATCTCACTCCTGTGAAAACACCCAGAGAATAAGGGTGAGATCCGATAAATGAAGATTCATTAATAGAGTTAAGATAATAACGGAACGTGGGTTCCAGGTTGATATTTAAATGTTTTGAAATAGCATAATCAATCCCTATTCCCATTATACTGCTGTAGTTAAATGGCTTAATATCAGTGGTTTCGCCGATTTTCTCTTTATTACCGTCTTCATTATAATAGGTATTGCTGCCAACCAGAAGGTTAGTACTCAGTCCGCCAAGAAAATTTAATCCGATTTTCCTGTCAATCAATCTGTATCGCAAAACAAGAGGAACTTCGAGGTATTCAAAATTCTGAATGACCTCTCCACTATTAACCTGTAACGATAATTCATCTGCTGATGCGAAATTCATATGGTTCTTATGCTGCCTATAGTTAGTAACATAATCCACCGAGGTGTTATCTGCAATGTCAATTATTCCTGAAGAATTGTTCACTGAATAAAATTTTGTAGATGAGCCAGCATCTGCAGTTGGCGCATTTTCAAAAAAATAAGCCTGATCAACAGATATACCATATCTCGAATAATATACGCCTGACTGGACGGATATCCTTCTTGTGGGAGAATAATTTACATTAAGACCTCCTGAGTAGGCAAGTGTACCTGATTCAGCCTGGTTGTAATAGCTTGCAGTTTCCATAGATTCATCCTTAACTGCAAGGTTCCGGTAACTATATAGAGGCGAAACCTGTGTTCCTACCGCCCATCTGTTTGCATGGCTTTCCTCTTCATAAGGGATATTCAGGGCATATATCTCTTCATATGGTTTGCCAGGCATTCCTTCTCCTGATGGCTTGATTTCCATAACAGGCACTTCATATTCGAGTCGTCGGATAGATTTACTACTGACTGAAGTCACTATCGGTTCCTGAAAATGCTCAGGCTGAAATTCTTCAGAAAATGTAATTTCTTCTGGTCCACCATCATAACCGGGAGGAAATACTGTATGTGCAATTTTCACTTCTTCTTTAATTTCCTGTCTCTCAATTCTATTTTCCGATTTCAAATCTGGCGATATCTCTGCTGGTGATTCTCCATCAGATAATTTCCCTTCTGATAAAGGAACTCCTTCTTCTGCTTCCGTTTTCACTTTTTTATCATCCGAGATCAGGTTATCCTTTATTGAATTCCTGGCTATAAAGTAAGTTAATGATAAGGCGGCAAGTACGGCAATTCCTGCTGCTACCCTTGTGAACCAGAAAATCATTTTTCTTCTCCTCTCAAGGTATAGTTTCCCCTTGATGTTGTCCCATACTTCCGCAGGAGGTTCAGCATCAAAATGACTTAATTTATCTTTGAATATCCTGTCAATATTTTTTTCACTGCCGTTCATTGGTCATATTCCTATATTTTCAGATGAATCATAAAACCGTTTCACTTTTTCCTGCATAATCCCCCGGGCCCTTGCAAGGTTGGATTTTGAAGTTCCAACTGTAATACCAAGCATTTCGCTGATCTCTTTATGCGCATAACCTTCAATAGCATACAGGTTGAATACCATCCTGTACCTGGGAGGCAACTCCTGCACCAGCTTTACAAGGTCGTTAGCAGAAAGTCTTTCAAACACCTCTTCATAAATTAATTCTTCGCTTTTCACATCTTTTTCCGTTAGAGGATACAGGTGAAGGTGGCTCCGGTACTTCTCGAGAGCAGTATTGATCATTATTCTTCTTACCCAGCCTTCAAACGACCCCCGGTGATCAAATTGCTCCAGCTTGGAGAAAACCTTAATGAAACCTTCCTGTAGAATATCTTTTGCATCATCATAACCATTTGAATACTGCAAGCATACTCCAAACATCCTGGAAGAAAAAAGTTTATATAACTTTTCCTGGCTTCTCCTTTCCCCTGAAAGACATCCTTTAATTATATCTTTCAAATCGTCCACCAAAAGCATTTAGTGAGAAATAAATTATAAATTTATGATAATATTCTGGTGGACAAAAAGTCTGCCACATTCAGCTTTTTGCATTCACTCAGAAATTAGATGAAAATTATTGTGCAAAGGTTGCGTTATAAAATAAATTTGACGCAACCATTCTATATGGAAAAACATCTTCCTGTATGAAACCTTAATTTTGCAGGTATGAAAAGAATCGTTCTAATCAGTATAATTTTAGGGATTATTTTATCAGGACATTCCTGTGACCGGTTTTCTGATAAGCCGGAACCTAAGAAAATGAATCTGACAAAGAAATCACTTGAGCTCATTGAGTCTGATAATAATTTCGGGCTGGAATTTTTTCAGAAAGTCTCGACCGTCAATACTACTGAAAATATTATGGTTTCTCCCTTAAGTGTTGCACTTGCACTGGGTATGACTTATAACGGCGCAGAGGGGACTACCAAAGATGCAATGAAAGAGGCACTGAAGCTTGGCAGCCTGACCGATGAAGAGATCAATGCATCATACAAAAGCATTATTGACCAGCTCCTTAAACTTGACCCGAAAGTAATTTTAAGTATCGCTAATTCAATCTGGTATAAATTAAATTTTCAAGTACAAAATGAATTTATTGATCTTAATAAGGAATATTATTACGCTGAAGTAAATGAGCTGGATTTTACTTTACCTGATGCAAAGGACATTATAAATGGGTGGGTTAATGAAAAAACGAAAGGACTGATTCCTGCCATAATTGATAATATACCTCCTGAGGCTGTAATGTATCTTATTAATGCGATTTATTTTAAGGGAGTCTGGATGTACGAATTTGACCCGGATGATACCAGGGAACAGGATTTCTATCCTGAAGACGGGATGACTCAGAAGGTTGATATGATGCAGATGGAAGGGGACCTTTTGTTTACAAGCAATGATCTTTTCGATGCAATTTCGCTTCCATATGGTGACGGGCAGTTCAATATGTTCATAATGCTGCCAAAAGGGGAAAATACAACTGGCGATATTGTCGCAGAACTGAATAATGATAACTGGAATACCTGGATCAACAGTCTTGGCACACAGCAAGTAGTTGTTAAATTGCCAAAATTTAAATTCGAATTTTTCAGACTGTTGAATGACGATCTTTCAAGTATGGGGATGGGAATTGCATTTGACCCGGACAATGCTGATTTCACCGGGATTAATCCTGGCGGGGGATTATTTATAAGCCGGGTACTGCATAAGACCTTTATTGAAGTTAATGAAGAAGGCACGGAAGCCGCGGCTGTTACAGCTGTCGAAATCGGCTATACTTCTATCGGACCCGAACCAAATGTCAGGTACTTTACTGCCGACCATCCGTTCCTTTTTGCGATAAGAGAGAACAGTAGCGGAACTATACT
>CAZEKO010000058.1:0-10616 GCA_964512775.1 uncultured Bacteroides sp.
ATTGGATTTCTTAACGTCAGTCCTGCATATTTGGTTGTAAGATTTATCATAATTAAGAGTTTTTTATGCTGTTATTATGTTTTTCGCTATTTAGTTTTTAGAAGCCCCTTTCGCCAAAAATAATCGTACCAACCCTTATCATAGTAGAACCCTCTTGTATTGCAATCCTGTAATCGCCCGACATTCCCATAGATAATTCACAAAAATAATCTTGTTGGAAGAAAAAATCATTTTTAGTTTCCTTAAAAATCCTGAAAAGGTTTCTGAACTCATTCCTGATTATAGTTTCCTGATCTGTAAATGTTGCCATTCCCATGAGTCCAATCATCCTGACATTATGTAAATGTAAGAATTCCTGTGAACTCAGTAATTCCCTCAGCTCTGTTTCAGATAGTCCAAATTTAGTTTCTTCCGTTGCAATATAAACCTGAAACAGACAATCCTGAATTTTGTTGTTTTTCAAAGATTCATTGTTGACAGCCATCAGTAATTTCATACTGTCGATACTATGAATAAGACTGACAAAAGGGACTATATATTTTACCTTATTAGTCTGCAGGTGTCCAACCATGTGCCATTGAATATCTTTTGGCAGAATTTCAGCTTTTTCTGTTAATTCCTGAACCCGATTTTCCCCGAACAACCTTTGTCCAGAATTGTAAGCTTCCAGGATTTGTGAAGGTGATTTTGTTTTTGAAATTGCAACAATTTTAATGTTGTCCGGAATTTCTTTCTTTAGCTGGATTATATTTTCGCTTATACTCATATCGGCCGCCAAAATCATCCGGATAATACAACCTCAAAACTGATGAAGAACAAGCCCGCTACGTAGTTTAGGTTCAAACCATGTGGTTTTAGGAGGCATTATATTACCGGTATCTGCAATTTCCATAAGTTGATCCATTGTAACTGCAAAAAGGGCGAAAGCTACCTTCATCTCTCCATTGTCTACCCTTTTTTTCAACTCATCCAGTCCCCTGATTCCACCCACAAAATCAATTCTATTTGATTTCCGCAGATCTGTTATATTAAGGATAGGTTCCAGAATCTGTTTAGACAATAGCGTTACATCCAGGCGATTTACCGGATCATGATCATCAACCATCCCTGGCTTTGCATCAAGTGAATACCATTTACCTTCAAGATACATTGAAAAATTTCGTAACCGGACTGGTTTATAAATTTTATCCCCCTTTTCTGTTACATTAAATGATTTTCTTATTTTTTCAAGGAATTCCTGGGAGCTTAGGCCGTTCAGGTCCTTAACCACGCGGTTATAATCGATTATCCGCAATTGATCGGCAGGGAAATGGACAGCAAGAAAGAAGTTATATTCCTCATGTCCATTGTGGTGAGGATTTAAGCGCTTCTTCTCATCACCTACAAGAGCTGCTGCTGCAGTCCTGTGATGTCCATCTGCCACATATGTAAATGGGATATCAGTGGCAAATATGTCAACAATTCTCCTGATCACTTTTCTATCTCTTATGACCCAAAAATGATGGCCAATATTATCAGCAGCGATAAAATTAAAATCAGGTTCATTTTGAACCACTTTTTTTACCAGCTCATCAATTTCACTTTGAGGGGGATAAGCAAAAAAAACAGGTTCTGCATTGAAATTTGTAATCTTTATATGTTTTTTCCTGTCTTCTTCTTTATCAGGACGGGTTAATTCATGGCGTTTGATATTGTTATTGATATAATCCGAAACACCTGCACAACCGACCAGCCCATACTGGGTTTTTCCCCACATAGTCTGTGCATAGACATAGAGGTATTCTTCTGAATCCTGAACTAAAATGCCGTCATTGATCATCCTTTCAAGATTTTCTTTGCCCTTCTGATAAACTTCCGGGGCATAATGGTCAAGGTCTGCAGGAAGATCAATTTCAGGTTTCACTACATGTAGAAAGGAGTATGGATTTCCCTGTGCCTCCACTCTGGCTTCTTCTGAACTCAATACATCATATGGCCTTGAAGCAATCTGTTTTGCATACTCTTTAAGAGGTCTGTATCCTCTAAAAGGTTTTAGTATTGCCATCGGAAGGTTCTTATTTATTAACCTGGAAAGTTGTATCTCCTGTTTTAAAGAATTTTACAATCTGATGTGCAGCTGCTACCCCGGCATTTATGTTTGCTTCTTCAGTCTGGGCACCCATTTTTTTCGGTGTAAAGAAAAATCTGCCTTTATATTTCTGTTCAAACTCAGTTACACAATCAGGTATCATATCTGAAGCATACCTGAAATCTTTACGTTCCTCCATGATCTTTAAAAGAGATTCTTCATTGATAATTTCTTTACGGGCTGTATTTACCAAAACTGCACCTTCCGGCATTTTCGACATCAAATCATAATTAATTGATTTAATTGTCTCCTTATCAGCAGGTATGTGTAGTGAAATGTACTGACAGGATGAGTAAAGATCATTAGTATGATTAACACATATAACACCATCTCCTTCGATGACTGATTTCTTCACAAACGGATCGAATGCATATACTTTCATACCGAAACCCTGTGCAATTTTAGCTACACGTTTCCCTACATTTCCGTACGCATGTATCCCAAGACTTTTATCTAAAAGTTCAGTACCCGATGATCCGTTAAAATTATTCCTTGCGATATATATCATCATACCTACTGCAAGTTCTGCAACTGCATTTGCATTCTGCCCGGGGGTATTCATCGCAACGATACCTTTCTCAGTTGCAGCCGACAGATCTATATTATCATAGCCTGCACCAGCCCGGACAATGATTTTCAGATTCTTTGCATTCTGAATTACCTGGCGGCTGGCAAGGTCGCTGCGAATGATCAGTGCATGAACTTCCGCAACGGCATTAATCAAATCAGCAGGATCTTTATACTTTTCAAGAAGGACTAACTCAAATCCGGCATTTTCAATGATCTTTTTAATGCTGGAAACCGCAACAGGTGCAAAGGGTTTTTCAGTAGCAACTAGTACCTTGGTCATAATATTAAGTTTTAAAAATTTAAAAGGAGATCTACTATTAATTCTTCTTCTCAAATTCCTTCATGGTTTCTATAAGAGCCAGGACACTTTCTTTTGGCAGGGCATTGTAAAGAGAAGCCCTGAAACCACCAACGGAACGATGCCCTTTGATGCCAACCATACCTTTAGAAGATGCAAACTCCTGGAAGACAGTTTCCAGTTCCTTATATTCATCTTTCATAACGAAACAAACATTCATAATTGAACGGTGAGATGGATTTTCGACTGTTCCTTTAAATAGCTTGTTTCTTTCTATTTCTTTGTAAAGTAATGCTGCCTTTTCTTCATTCATTTTTTTCATTACAGTCAGGCCTCCAAGGTTTTTCAACCATTTCAGAGTCTGAAGACAGGAATAAATTGCGACTACAGGTGGAGTATTATATAGTGATTCGTTTTCAATATGCAATTTATAATTCAGCATGGATGGAATAGGACGGCTAACTTTCCCCAGGATGTCATTTTTTATAATAACCATTGTCACACCTGCCGGGCCAAGATTTTTCTGTGCCCCCGCATAAATAAGGCCATATTTTGAGATATCAACCGGTCGGCTTAGAATATCAGAAGACATATCCGAAACGAGGGTAACCGGAACATCTAAATCAGTTTTTATTTCAGTTCCATAAATAGTATTATTGGTAGTAACATGAAAATAATCGGCATCTCCAGGGACCGAATAGTTTTCAGGAAGATAACTGAAATTCCTGTCTTTTGAAGAAGCTACCACGACGACCTCCCCGAACATTTCAGCCTCCTTTATAGCCTTGGATGCCCATGAACCCGTATTAAGATAAGCAGCTTTCTTATTCAGTAAATTATATGGGACCATCGCAAACTGCAGGCTGGCTCCTCCGCCCAGAAATAAAATACTATACCCGGCAGGTATATCTAGCAACTCTTTCAGCAGGTCATTAGTTTCTTTTAATATCGGTGTAAATTCTTTACCACGATGGGAGATTGACATAATTGAAAGGCCAGTACCGTCTAAATCCAGAACTGCTTTTGCAGTTTGTTCCAATGTAAATTGAGGAAGTACGGAAGGCCCTGGATTAAAATTGTGCTTCTTCATGGTTATTTAAATTTTAGGTTCAGTAAAATTCAGAAAAAATATCGCACTCTCAGCAGGGTGTTTATAAATTTTTTAAAACTTACAACAACTTAGATTTGGAGAGCTACAAGGTATTCATTTTCAAATGCAGGGATCAGGGATGTCAGGTCAAACGTATGGCAGTATTCGATTACATCATCCAGATTATTTTTCCTGAGTCGGTGCCTTTGAGCGGCCTTTTCAATATAACCAAGAAGATCCTCTTTTGCAATACGATAAAGATCAATTGAAGCATGAGCCGAGTCACAAATTGTATAATAATAAGGATCCTGAAGAATACGTTCTGCAAGGGCTCCGGCAAATAAGGTATCTTCAAGATTAAATTTGTTCTTCCAGGCGGCACAGAGGATAATGATATCCCTTTGCTGACTGATTAACCAATCAGACAATGCAGCAAAATTAAGGTAAGCCCCGATGACGATCCGATGACAATCGCCTGCTTCGTGAATTGCCTGGGTACCATTTGTTGTACTGTACACAATTTGCCGGCCAGCAACCCTCTCCCTCGTAAAGTTAAACGGGGAATTACCAAAATCAGCAAATGGCTGGACAAGTCCATCTCTTTCCGCTGCTACAAGAAATCCCTTCTTTTTAAAGTCCTCAGCTTCCTGTAAAGTTTCAACCGGGATAATCCGGCTGACACCATTCATGAATGCCGTGACTATTGCCGAAGTAGCACGAAGGATATCCACTACGACTGCTATTGCCTCTGGATTTCGGAATTCTCTGAAAAGAGCCGGTGAAAAGCATACCTCTATCTTCTTCAATTTATTTAAGATTACTGGTAACCTTTAGCGTACCTTGATCAATACCTGTCAGGTTTGTTATTTTTTGTAAAATGGTGGTGAGACGATTATTGCTTTCAGTTTTTTATTCCTGATTTCTATAAAGATTTCTTCGCCGGGTTCTGCCATTGATGTTTTGATATATCCCATGCCTATTCCAGCATTGAGCATAGGTGACATTGTTCCGGAGGTAACCTCACCTATATGCATTCCGCTATCATCAACGATCGGGTAATGCTGCCTTGGGATCCCTCTTTCAAGCAACTTAAAACCAGTCAGTTTTCTGGCGACACCTTCCTGTTTCTGTTTGAAAAGAAATTCTTTGTCAATAAAATCCTTGCCTTCCGCAAATTTAGTTATCCATCCCAGTCCTGCTTCAATCGGTGATGTGTTGTCATCAATATCATTTCCATAAAGGCAATATCCCATTTCAAGCCTCAAAGTATCTCTTGCTGCAAGACCAATTGGCTTGATACCATATTCCATCCCAGAATCCATAATCTTCTTCCAGATTGATTCAGCGTACTTGTTCGGAAAATAAAGCTCAAATCCACCTGATCCTGTATATCCTGTTGCACTGATAATTACGTCAGGTATACCTGCAAAATCAGCTATACAGAATGTATAATACTTAATTTCAGAAAGATTTTTAGTGGTAAGTGGCTGTAAGGTTTTAATAGCATCAGGCCCCTGTACCGCCAGCTGAGAGGTTAAATCAGAGGCATTCTGTAGTTTAGCACCCTCCTTATTTTGACTGTTGAGCCATTCCCAATCCTTATTGATATTGGCTGCATTCACTACCAGGAGGTACTTATCATGACTCATCCGGTATACAAGCAGATCATCCACAATGCCTCCTTTTCCATTGGGGAAGCATGAATATTGAATCCTGCCATCATATAACTTGCTAATATCGTTTGTTGTTACCTTTTGCAAAAACTGAAAAGCGAAAGGGCCTGTAACCCAAATTTCTCCCATATGCGATACATCAAAAACCCCAACTGAATTTCTGACTGTCAGGTGTTCGTCTATAATACCAGAGTATTCAACAGGCATATAAAACCCGGCGAAAGGAATGATTTTAGCACCTGCTAGTTTATGAATTTCATAAAGTGCAGTCTGTTTCATACAAGAAAATTACATGCTTAGTATTTTAAATTCAACACGGCGGTTCTTAGCTCTTCCTTCCGGAGTATCATTTGGTGCAACAGGTTGAGAGAATGCGTATCCTTTGTAATCGAGTCTGGAAGGATCTATTCCTCTTTCGACAAGGTATCTGACAACCGACTCTGCACGAGCCTGGGATAAGTTTGTATTCAATTTTAAAGAACCAACATTATCGGTATGTCCAGATATTTCCATTCTCACTGTAGGATTACTATTCATGAATTTCAGAACTTGTTCCAGCTGAGGATAAGATTCAGGCTTCAACGTCGCTTTATTTGTTTCAAAGAATATGTTTTCAAGAACAACTTTTGTTCCGACCTCAACTTTTTCAAGGTTGAAATCTCTCCTGATTGGTTCTTCAGGTTCTTCTCCTGTAATATCGACCATATCAAGGAAGAAAAGGTATCCCTTTGCATTGATTTCGACACCATAAGCCTTACCTTCGGGTAATCTGGCTGTATATGATCCGGTATCATTGCTGAGGGTGGTTGCTACTACCTTGCTCTGATCTACGTCAATAAACTCAAGTTGTGCCATGACTCCTTCCCCATTGACCGCATCCAGTACTTTACCTGTCAAAATATAGGTTGTGTCTATAGTAATTATGCCAGGTGCAGTTAAGAATCCCTGTCTGGTTGTATCAAGGATCCCGGCGATAAGGACATCCTCTGTAGTCATTATAAATTCTTTCTCAGCTCCCAGATAAAGTATCCTGAAAATATCACGCCCTCCTAAAGTTCCCATTCTGTTCGCTGAATAATATGCGTATTTTCCAACAGGCGAAACAGAATAAAATACATCATCATCAGGGGTATTTATCGGGTATCCAATATTGACGGGAGGGGACCATTCACCCAGGTCGTTTTTATCTGACCGGAATATATCATAGCCTCCAATGGAATTATGTCCTCTTGAACTGAAATATAATGTATTTCCATCAGGAGAAATACTCACGCATTCTTCATCATATGGTGTATTAATCTTAGTGCCTATATTAACTGGTTTATTATATTTTCCCTGGGGATTCTTTGTCACAACAAAAATATCTCTCCCTCCTATAGATAACTTGGGATTCGTGGAGACAAAATAGAAAGTATTCTGATCAGGACTGATACTTAAACTGGTTTCACGGAATTTTGTATTGAACTTGCTGGTCAGTGGTTTTGGAGGAGTCCACATACCTTTTTTTAACTTACTCTCATATATATTTCCTGCATCTTTCAGGCCCCTGTAGATATATAGCCGGCTGCCATAACCAGATACATTAAGCGCCGCATTATTATGATTTTTTTTATTAACTTTTTTGTCTAAATTCCTTGCCTTTGTCCATTCTGTCCCTTTTTTAGTCGACATGTAAATACTTTCAAAATATTTGTTATCATATCCACTCCTTTTGGCTTTTTCATCATGCATACGACGTGAAGTGAAATACATTAAGGAGTCTCCTGAAGCAAAAATTGAGTGGTAATCATCTGCTTCACTGTTTATATTTTCACCCAGGTTACTAATGATAACCCGAAGAGGATTGGCAACAAGTGTTTTGCCATTTTCACATTCCTGAATCATACGTTTGATTCCCGGAGATTGCTGGGGAAGAAGTTTTGGAGAAAGGGTTGAAAGGTGTTTATTGTATTCTTCAATGGCCCTGTCAAATTCGAGTGTCAGGTGATATGCTCTTGCAAGCATATAATGAATATCATTGCTTATCTGGTTTTTAGCAATGTAAGCTTTTCTCAGATAATTTATTGACTCATACTTATCATCTGAATAAAGGTAACAAATCCCGATTTTATAGTTCAGCTCCGGATTTTCACTATTATATTTATATGCAAAAAGGTAATTCTGCCTGGCCTCACGGTATGTACCAGGACCAGCCTTGAACAATTTGTCACCTGCCTTTATGCTTTTCCATGCTTCATTAAGGCCGGTTTCATTTTCTGTTTTAAACTCAGTCTTTACCACTTTTATGTTCTGCTGAGAATAAGAGATTACTGGTATCAGCACTAACAGAACAGCAACTCTTGAAAACTTTATGATAGACCTCATTTTTTGATATAATTATTACTGTTTTTATTTACATTCTTTCATGTACTGGTCAGCTTCAGTTACACCCAGATCACCTGCTGTTTTCCAATCCTCGCATGCTCCATTAATATCCCCCAGCAATTCCCTGACGAATCCCCGGTTAAGGAAGGCGTAACCAAACGACTGCTCATCCATTAAGACCTGATCAAAAATTTTTGCAGATTCATCCAGCTTATTGAGCTTCGCAAGTGTTCCGCCCATATTATTTAAGGCAGGACTGTAATTACTCTTTATAGAAATCACTTTATTGAAATCCTGCAGTGCACCCTCATAATCGCCAAGCTGGAACTTTGCACCACCTCTGTTATTATATGCCATGTAATAATTTGTATCGAGTCTGATAGCAATGGTATAATCATCCACGGCTCCCTGGAAATCACCAAGCATTTTTTTCACACTACCCATGTTATTAAAAGCTATCGGAAAATCAGGATTATAATTGACAGCCTGCCGGTAATCAAAAATAGCCCCCTGGTAATCACCAAGCAAACGTTTGGCAGTCCCTCTGTCGTGATAAGCCAAAGCATAGTTTGATTTAAGATCAATTGCATTGTTAAAGTCAAGTATAGCACCGGTGTAATTACCGGAAATAAGGTTATAAAGACCTCTGTAATAATAAACAAAATGCTCTTTAAAACCTTTGTTGATAGCAAGGTTGAAATCTTCCAGCACTGAAGGATTGGCTTCTTCATTTAAATTTGCATACCCCCTGTAGAAATTTGCTTCCCCGAGGTTCATGTCTGTTTTCACAGCCATATTAAAATCCTGGATTGCTTCCGGTATTTTCTTAAGTTCAAGATATGTTTTTCCCCTCATAAGATAAGCAGGGGCAAATTCGGGATTAAGGTCAAGGGCTGTTGAAAAGTATTCTAATGCAACCCAGTAGTCTTTCTCATTAACACTTTCTATTCCTCTGTTATAAGCTACTTTTGCCTCATTCTTGTTTTTAAGAGGTACACCGGAACCTGGTTCCTGCGCATGTATAAACAAAGGCAGGACTAAAAGCAGTAAGGACAAATTAAAAAATCTTTTCATAATATTTTTTTTGCAAAAAGCATTGTAATATACGTAATTACCTGAATATGGTTCATCATATACAGGAATTTTTATTAAAAGTAAAAAAAATCAACTATTTTTATTTTAATTTTTATTTACACCGACCCTAAAAGAATATCATTTATCAGGTAAAAATGATCACTAATTTAAGTTATTTGAAAAATATGACAGATGACAATCCTGACCTGATAAAGGAATTGATAGATATATTTATCTCACAGGCTAATGAGTATACCCGGGAAATGAAGGAATTATATGCACAGGGTGACTGGCAGGCACTCAGCAGGTTGGCTCATAAAGCAAAATCATCTGTAGCCATTATGGGAATGACCGAACTCTCTGAAATGTTAAAAGATTTTGAATTATTAGCAAGAGATCAAAAAAATGTTGATAAATTTTCTGATTATATTAGCAGATTTACAGATGAAATAAATGACGCCTGTAAAGAATTGAAAACATTAAAAATTAAATAAAACTCATAATCATGCTGAAAACTGAAACCTCCAATGGGATTATCGTTGTTAGTTTTGATAACGTAAACCGATTCAATGCATTGATTGCAGAACCTGTAAAAGAGCAGATGAAAAGCTATTTTGTAAAACCCAACACCAAATTGATCTTGAATATGGAAGGAATTGACTTCGTTGACAGTACTGGCTTTGGTGTTTTCCTGTCGATTATGAAAACTGCGAATAATAATTATGGGTTTTTCAAAATTTGCAACATTACACCAGGAGTAATGGAGCTATTCAAATTGCTGCAGTTACACAATGTTTTCGAGATTTATAATACAAAAGAAGACTGCCTAAAGAGTTTTCATTAATTGTTCTGCACCATACCTCGTTAACTTTTTAATCCAGATCCGAATTTCTAATAGTAAGGTCAGACTTTTCGGAATCAAGGGTGACCCATGTATGCAGACATGGTGGTCAAAAGTTATTTATAACTGGTAAAGATACTACCAGAACTATCAGGATCACCACAGGTGAAAACATCCCTGAATTTGATATAATCCTTGAAGGAAATATGATTGCTGTCAGAGGTATTGTTAAAGAACTCATCATTGATGAAACATATCTCGCTGAATGGGAAGCAGAAGTTACTGATGGTACTTCCAAAGAGAATAAGGGGCACGAGGATGGGCTTGATGGACATCAGAAGCAAGAGGTTGAAGCTGAAAGCGGACATCCACTTGCCTCTATCCAGAAGCTCAGCTTGAGCAGATAAAAAGAAGGCCTGTTTTCAGGGAAGTAAATTTCCTTCATTATAACAAACCCAAAAAACTCTGGACCTGGTTCTCAGATCTTTTTGCGGTATCATTAATATTCCTGTCAACTACCGGTTTATTTATGATTAAAGGCAAAAAAGGTATTACTGGCAGGGGTGCATGGCTGACAT
>CAZEKO010000059.1:0-4967 GCA_964512775.1 uncultured Bacteroides sp.
GCAGAATTAATTACCAATAAAAATATTCATCGAATAATTTGCCCACTCTACAATGGGAGTAAAGTATATACCGAAAACTAATGTTGGAATAGCTAAAAATAAAACAATCAGAATTACTATCGGGGAATACTCAAGTCTGGCTTTCGTACTTTCAACGTCCCTCAGATACATATTCCTGATAATTTTTGCATAGTAGTAAAGTGATATAACACTATTTATTACACCGATGACTGCTAACCATAAATAACCCGAATTAATTACGGAAGTAAATACATACAATTTACCAATAAATCCGGCAGTAGGGGGTAACCCTGTTAATGAAATCAGGAAGATAGTCAAACACACACTAATAACGGGTGATCTGTATCCTAAACCAATGTAATCATCAATATTCTCTGAATCCAATTTATTGGCAATTAATTGAATTATAAAGAATGCCCCCAGGTTCATTAGCATATAAAAGAAGAAATAAATCAAAACTGCCGAAACTCCATTGTCATTCAAGACAGAAACAGCCATTAGCAAATATCCTGCATGGGCAATACTTGAATATGCCAGCAACCTTTTCAAATTGGTCTGCCAGATTGCAACAATATTACCCAGGGTCATTGTTAATATTGATAATACAGCTATAACAGAATGCCAGTCAATACTACCTGCTAAAATCCACATTTCAGTGGTTCCGGGGATGGAATCTATTAAACCTGTTTTAAAGAATCTTAACAACACCGCAAAGCCTGCAGCTTTTGAAGCAACGGATAAATAAGCTACGATGGTTACAGGAGCTCCTTCATATACGTCCGGTGTCCAAAAATGGAAGGGAACTGCTGAAATCTTATATCCAAAACCTGATAATATCATCAAACCGGCTATCAATAAAGGGATGTTTGCAACCTTGTTTGTTACTAAGAATTGATTAATTTCAAATAAATTTAAGCTTCCTGTCAAACCGAAAAGTATAGAAATTCCATAAAGCATGATACCTGATGAAACGGCTCCGAATATAACATATTTCAATGATGCTTCAGATGCACGTTTGACTTCTTTGGTATATCCGGCAAGTATATAAGAACTGATACTCATTGTTTCTATCGCTAAATATATCATAATAAGATTAGCGGAACCAACAAGGAGAAACATACCAAAGGTCATACCAATAATCAATGTGAAATACTCACCGAGTTTTGTATATCCCTGATGAAGTTCTTTGGAGAAAAAAGAGAAAATAATAATAATTCCACTGGACAATAATATGATAAATTTCAGAAACTGCCCAAAGGAATCTATTACCAGAAGATTTGCAAATGCTTTGTAATTAACTCCTGTTTGTTGGAATAAAAAAAATCCTGTAATCACTAATCCTGTTATAGCAATATAACCAGCAATGTTTTTTGATTTCTTAAAAATCATGTCAAAGATCATTGCCAAAAGGAATGTGACCGTCAGTGTTGTTTCGGGCTTAAACAGACTTATACTCTTTATCAGGCCAACTGTAATATCAGATATTTCAATCATAATTTATTCAAATCATTTTTAAAAAACATATTACTTTGTGCCTTAAAAACCACCTATATAAACAAAAGGTCTCATTAAATCAATAAAATGGTTAACAGAACTTGTTAGTAATTTGAGAATCGGGTTAGGATAAACGCCTAAAAAGATAACAATAACAGCTAATGGTATCAGAGCTGTTAATTCTAATCCATTGACATCATCAGTCTTATATTTGAGTTTTGTTGGATCCCAGGGGCCCTGCCATTTTTCGGGAAGACTACCGAAAAATATCTTTTGTAATGTCCATAGCATATAACCTGCACCCAAAATTATACTCAAACCGGATATAACTGTTAAAACGGGAAAAGTTTTAAAAGATCCTATAAATACTAAAATTTCAGAGATGAAACTGCTCAAACCGGGTAAACCTATCGCTGCAAAGAAAGCTATTGTCATTATTCCTGTGTAAACCGGCATTTTTTTCGCTAAACCGCCAAAATCGTCCAGACCTCTTGTATGTGCTCTGTCATAAATTACACCAACGATCATAAAGAGCATTGCTGTTATGATACCATGATTAAACATCTGGAAAGTAGCTCCAACCACACCTTCGGGTCTCATGGAAGACAATCCTAATACAACCAGGCCCATATGGCTGACTGATGAGTAAGCAATAAGTCTTTTAAAATCTCTCTTACCTACTTTATGCTGCCCCAGAGCACACAGTGCTCCATATATAATACTTATCATACCTATCCAGGCTATCAGAGACTGGAAATAACCAAAAGCATCCGGGAAGATAGGAAATGCGATTCGTATCATGCCATAAGCACCCATTTTCAATAAAATTCCGGCAAGAATAACAGATATTGGTGTTGGTGCTTCTACGTGCGCATCCGGTAACCATGTATGGAATGGAAAGGCTGGCACTTTAATAGCAAATCCGATAAATAATGCCATGAATGCTACGTATCTGATTGTTGTATTCAATCCGCCAAATAATGAATCACCCTTAAAGTTCGCAGCGTTCATCATCTCAAGGATATTAAATGAACCAACACTATGGTACAGACCAATCATTACCAATAGCATAAATACACTGCCAATCAATGTATAAATAAAGAACTTAATTGCAGCATATTCCTTGTTGGGTCCGCCCCATATACCTATTAAGAAGTACATGGGCAATAACATTAATTCCCAGAAAATGTAAAATAAAAAGAAGTCAAGAGCACAAAACACACCCATCATACCTAAATCAAGCAATAAATACAAGGCAAAATAACCCTTTACTGCTTTATTGATTCCAAATGATGGAAATACTGCAACAAAACATATAATTGCTGTCAGAAGAATCATTGGAACACTTATTCCGTCTATCCCGAGGAAGTAATCAATATTTATATCTCCAACCAGGGGCAGGGTTGCAGTTATCCAGCGTACTTTTTCAACAAACTGAAATGACTTCTGGTCGTTAATTCCTGCCATCGCAGGATTATAGTTCAGATAAATTATTATTGCAAGAATAAGTTGCAGAAAAGTGATGCCAACACTAACCCATCTGATTAATATTTTAGACAATTCTTGTCCTTTTTCATCTTTGCCGGGTGGTATCAGAAGCACTATCATAATTCCAAGAATCGGAAGAAAAGTTATACAAGTTAAAATTGGAAAGTTTATTGTCCCTGGCATATAGTTTATTTTAAATTTACCTGTTCCTGAAATTAAATGAAGAAATAAATGATTATTAGAATTCCTAAAAGAACAAACACAACATAAGATTGTACCTGCCCGGTTTGTAATTTCCTTAGCATACTGCCACAAAAACCTGTGAAAGTTGCCATAAAGTTCACAAAGCCATCAACAACATAATTATCAAATAGTCCGATAAAATAACTAAAACCTCTTGCAAAATATGAACTTAGATTTACCAGGCCATCAATAACGTAATTGTCGAACCATGATAATGACTTTGACAGTACAAGTGTACCGACAATTATTGTTGCATTATATAACTCATCGAAATACCATTTTTTAAGTGAGAATGTATGTAATGATTTAAATCTTATTTCTAATTTGTCTGCATTTATTATTTTAAACTGATAAATAGCGAAAGCCAATAATATTCCACATCCGGCAAAAAGCAGTGATAAAAACATTGCTGTATAATGAAAATGATGCGATTTTTCCTGGAATTTATTCAGATAGGTGTTACTGGGTGTAAGGACGCCTGCTTTTGCTTCTTGCTTATTCTCTTCTGTTACCGCAGCTTCTTCAGTGTTTTCTGTTAATAAAAAGCTCCACTGATATGCTGCCGGAACAGCTGTTTCCGGTTGGACTACCATACGATGAAACCATCCTTTAGAAGCATTTATCGGATTGGGGGAGTAGAAAATCCATAATGACATAAAAGCGAGCACAACAAGAGGAAGAATTATCGGTAATTTATTTTCTTTTGTATGTTTTGCGATTTCAGATTTGTGTTCGCCATGGAAAGCTATTATAGTTAGCCTGAACATATAAAAAGCTGTCATACCTGCTGCTGAAAAAGCCATAACAGGTATCAGCCAGCGCCATCCTCCTGTCAGATTTGCATAAGCCAGTGTTCCGGCTAAGATGCCATCTTTACTGAGAAATCCAGAAGTAAGTGGTACTCCTGATATAGTTAAAGTAACGAATAAAAATGTTATATAAGTCCAGGGCATAGTCTTTTTTAAACCACCCATATTATTTATATCCTGAGGGTCGGTGAGGTGATCGTGAATGTGATGCATGGCATGATGCATTGAATGAATCACGGAGCCCGCTGCAAGGAACAAAGCGGCTTTAAACCAGGCATGAGTAACCAGGTGGAAAAAACTATTTGAATATCCGCCTACGCCCAAAGACATAATCATAAATCCCAGCTGGCTGACTGTAGAATATGCGAGTACTTTTTTAAAGTCGACCTGGGTAAGGGCAATTGTTGCGGAAATAAATGCAGTAATTGTACCAATAACTGCAATAAAAGTCAAAGCATCTGCAGTAAACATCGCAAATACTCTGACAACAAGGTATACACCAGCAGCAACCATTGTAGCAGCATGGATCAATGCTGATACAGGAGTAGGACCCTCCATAGCGTCTGGCAGCCATACATGTAATGGAAACTGAGCTGATTTGCCTATAGCACCCATAAAAATGCAAATACCAGCTAAAGTCAACATTGTTGGATTGTTAAATGGCATTATCCCTGATGAAATACCAGCAAAGACATCTTCGAACATAAATGAACCATAAGTCAGGAATAGTATCATTATACCGAAGAAAAAACCAAGATCACCAATACGGTTGGTAATGAATGCTTTTTTGCCAGCATCTGATGCTGATTTTTTCTCATACCAGAATCCTATTAAAATATAAGAACTAATACCTACCAGTTCCCAGAAGATATACATAAGAAGGAAATTGTTGGCAATAACAATTCCCAGCAT
>CAZEKO010000059.1:5067-10532 GCA_964512775.1 uncultured Bacteroides sp.
TAACCTTTCAAATTGTCAACTTCATCAACATTGACATGTTTAAAATTGTGATATATATTCAAAATTATAGCCAATGCTATGGCTGCTTCGGCTGCAGCAAGAATTATTACAAAAATTGCTGCAATATGCCCCTCTATATTCATACCACCATATTTTGCAAAGGCAATGAAATTAATATTTGCAGCGTTCAGGACTAATTCTAATCCCATAAGAACCATTATAGCATGTTTACGGGTAATTATACCATACAAACCCAGCGAAAATAATATTGCACTTATAAATAAATAATGAACTAAACCTACATGCATAACCTATCCTGTTTTAATTATTTTTTTCTTGCAATAAAAGCTGCTCCGACTATTGCTATTAATAGTAACATCGAGGCTGCTTCAAAAACCAGGAGATAGTTTGTCAATAATTCCTTGCCAATTTGATTTACGGTTGACTCAACTGTTATTGAATCTGATAAATACCACTTGGTAGTACTGAAAACCACAAATAGTGATGCTGCAATAATTAAAGTAAAAATGCCTGCTATTCCAAGTTGAATTTTACCCAATGTACCGGATTTGACGTCAACTCCTGTAATATTAATTGTAAGCATAACGCCGAAAATAATCAGAACCAGAATACCTCCAATATAAATCATTATCTGTGTGATTGCTAAAAAATCAGCACTAAGTAAAACGTATAGTCCTGCAATTCCGAAAAAAGTAAAAAGCAGGGAGAATGCAGAAATCATAATGTTTTTTGATAATACAACCACTGCACCGAAAACAATAGTTAAGGCACCAAAGAAATAGAAAGCTATAGTTATTAAATCCATTTTTTATTTATTTACTGTCAATGTCAGTCATCATTCAAATTATAACTATCCTGCTATTCAATCTTTTCGTCAGCAACTTTTTGTTCGTTAGCCTTGATTTCAGCTGGAGGATGGCAAACTTTTTCCTTTGCACGAAATTCAGTCAGCAATTTTTCTTTTTCTTTAACTTGTTCAGGACTAAGAGTCTGGAATTTATATAATAATTTTTCTCTGTTATATTCTGAATATTCATATTCTACCGTATGTTTTATTGCATCCGTAGGACAAACCGTAGTACATAAACCACAATAACAGCATTTTGCAAAATCAATATCGTATCTTAAAACCCAGAGTTTTCTTTCTTTTCCGTCGTAAAGAATCTCCTTCTGGGGGTCGTCTGGTGTTACTCTTATTGTTTCAATTGTTATACAATTAACCGGACATGCTGTAGCACAGCTTGTACATCCGTTGCATCGGCTCATCTCAAGGAATAATCTGTTTCTTGCATTTTCAGGTAAAGGAAATCTTTCATCAGGATATTGTATCGTAACCTTTTTTACGAATAAATGTTTCAAGGTGATTTTCATACCAATAAAGGAGGTTGAAATACTTGACCAGATATTTTTAAAATAATGAATCATTTTTTTATCAATCCTATTTCAACATTACGTATAAACTAATTGCCATAAAACAAACAAATGAAATTGGCAATAATACTTTCCATCCTATATACATCAGCTGGTCAACTCTGAATCTTGGGAATGTCCATCTGATCCATATCTGAATTAATACGACAGAAAATCCTTTAAAAATAAACCAGAACACTCCCCATATTGGACCCTGCATAAATGTACCGAATGGCGAATTCCAACCACCCAGGAATATTGTTGTAAGTATGGCTGCAACTACGAACATATTTGCATATTCAGCGAAAAAGAACATTGCGAATTTAATGCCGCTATATTCTATATGAAAACCTGCAACTAATTCTGAATCGCCCTCTGGAATGTCAAAAGGTAACCTGTTGGTTTCTGCTAATGATGATATAAAATAAATCAGGCAAAGACCAAAAGTAAACGGGATTACCCATAATTTAGCAATTGTCCCCGGGCCACCGAATAAGAACCAGTTCCAGAACCAACCGGACTGGATTTTGTTAATTTCCTGCATATTCATGGTAGAAGCAAGAACAACAATTGATAATATTGCCATAGCAGCCGGTATTTCATAACTGATAAGCTGGGAAACAGAACGCATTGCACCCATAAGAGAATACTTATTATTAGATGCCCATCCGCCCATAACAATACCAAGAGCGCTAATGGAACCAACCGCGAAAATATAGAATAACCCCAGATTGATTCCTGATGGAACAAAATATTCACTAAATGGTATTACAGCAAATGCTGCATAGGCTCCTGTAAATATTACAAAAGGAGCAAGATTATATAGCAGCTTGCTCGATTTATCGGGGGTAATGTCTTCCTTCTGAATTAGTTTAACAACTTCAGCAATAGGCTGTAGAATACCCCATGGCCCGGTTCTCATTGGTCCTAAACGCTCCTGTATCCATGCTGAGATTTTCAATTCTGCAAGGATCGCGATAAGAGCATAAATTAATACAAAAACCAGGGGTAGTGATATTATCAGGATTACTGATAATATATTCTTTCCAAGCAGTTCATATAAAAAGTTAACATTCTCCATGGGTTAACTTAATATTATTTCAAAATAAATTATCTGTCTACCTCTCCAAGCACTATATCAATACTGCCAAGTATGGGAAATAAATCGGCAAACATGTATCCCTTGGATATTTCACGTATAACCGATAAATTTACAAAGCTTGTTCCCCTGGCTTTGATTCGCTCCGGTTTGTCTGTACCATTGCTGGCTATATAAAATCCCAGATCACCCTTTGGGTTCTCTGCTCTCATGTAAACTTCACCCTTTGGTGGTCTGATTTTCTTTGGAATTAAAGCCTGAACGTCACCTTCATACGGCATTTGTACCACAGCCTGTTCGATAATTCGGCACGATTGCTCCATTTCATACATTCTGACAATATTTCTGTTCCAGCAATCACCACTCACACCTACTTCTCCCAGACCAACAGGGATATCGAAATTGAATCTGTCATATATTGAATATGGTTCATCTTTTCTTAGGTCATATTTGACTCCCGAGCCCCTGAGAACCGGTCCGCTACAGGCAAAATTGATAGCAACATCAGGTGGTAAAATACCTACATTGGCAGATCTCTGGATAAATATCTTGTTATAAATCAACAGGTCCATGATTTCTGCATTTGTTTTTCTGACCTGCTTAACAATACTAAGGCAATCTTCCTTAAATCCCGGGTAAACATCTGCAGCTAAACCACCAATCCGGAAATAATTGTATAGTAACCTTGCTCCGGTCATTTTTTCGAGGATCCAAATTATGTATTCTCTATCGCGGAAGAAGAAAAGAAACGGGGTAAGAGCACCTGTATCATTGCCTAAAGATGCAACAGCTATCTGGTGATTTGCTATCCTGTTTAACTCAGCCATTATTACGCGAATATATTCGACTTTTTCTGACACTTTGATATCCATCAACTTTTCGATAGCCATTACATAGGGCCATTCATTATTAATAGCTGCTATATAATCCATTCTGTCAATGTATGGGATAACCTGCAGATAGGTCATCTTTTCGCAGTGCTTTTCAAAACATCTGTGGAGATAACCGATATGAGGAACAACTTCTGTTACTATTTCACCCGTAACCTCAACTTCGAGCCTGAGAACTCCATGCGTAGACGGGTGTTGCGGTCCGACGTTTATCCTCATCCTGTCGGATTCTACCTGACTGTATTCAATGTCTAATCTTTTTTTATCACTCATAACACAGTTTTAATAGGCTACTTTCATACCATGATAGTATTCAGGGGGTTCATAATCTTTTCTTAAAGGATGACCTTCCCAATCGTAAGGACATAATATCCTTATCAGATTATGATGTCCCTCGAACAGAATACCTATCAGGTCGTATGCTTCTCTTTCATGCCAATCAGCAGATCTCCATATCCTCTCGACAGAAGGTACTTTGGGTTCTGACTTGGGAGCAATAACCTTTAGTACCAGTTTATGTTTATGTTTCATTGAATACAAATGATAAACGACTCCAACATTTTCTCCCAGGTCAATGCCACTCAAGCACATCAGATAGTCAAAGAGATATTCTTCTTTGTCTCTTAATGTATGACATATATCGAACAAATTACCAGCGCTGATCAGTATAAATGAGTCAATTGGCTGTTTGTCGTTAAATTCAAGAATAGCATCACCAAATTCAGATTTTAATTTATTGTATATTTCGTTTGGTAACATTTATCCTTCCTTTTATTTAATAACTAATATTTTAAATTTCAGATTCGAGTCTTTTCCTTTTATTGAAAATTGCCTGATGGCTGATTTTTTTCTGTAATTGAATCATGCCCTCATGGAAAGCCTCAGGCCTCGGAGGGCACCCCGGAATGTAAACATCTACAGGGATAATTCTATCCACTCCCTTAAGAACATGATAGCCGTGTTCCCAATATGGTCCACCACAATTTGAACATGATCCAACAGAAATGACATATCTCGGTTCAGCCATCTGTTCGTATAATAGTTTAATTCTATCAGCCATTTTAAATGTTACAGTACCAGTAATCATTATAAAATCTGCCTGGCGTGGACTGGTTCTAAAAAGAGTACCAAAACGCATAAAATCAAAATGCGATGCATTCATGGCCATAAATTCTATGGCGCAGCATGCTAAACCGAAATGCAGATACCAGTCAGATTTGCTTCGACCCCAGTTCAATAAATCTTCTACTTTTCCTAAAACTATTCCTCCCCCTTCATAGGGGTCATCTAATCTGTTTAATAAACCCATATATTCTCCTGATTATTATTTTTTCTTGCCAATTACCAAATCTTCAAGTTTTGGAATGTGTGGTTTCGGTTTTTCCCAATCTAAATCGCCCTTCCCCAATACATAAGCAAAACCAAACAGAAGTATCACAACAAATACTACCATCTCCATAAATGCAAACCAGCCTAATTGTTTAAACACAACTGCCCAGGGAAGTAAGAATACAATTTCGACATCGAAAAGTAAAAAGACCAGCGCAATTACATAAAATCTGACATTAAACCTTACCCATGGCTCTCCGATTGGAATTTCACCGCACTCATATGTTGAATTCTTTATTGGATTTGGCCGGCTTGGGCGAATAAGTGCTGCGGCTATTAAGGCTATTCCAACAAAGACAGAACCGAGGATGAAGTAGAGTAATATTATTCCAAAATCTGATATCATATTTATTCCCAATAGTTTATTCCGGTTGGTTCTAAATTCTCATTTTTCCCTTGTTTTTAAAACAGCATAACCCTTATCCGTTTTCATGTAAATTTGCAAATTTATAATAATTACTCTTAAACTTTTTCATATCAACAATTTTTTTTTAAATTTTTTATCTACATATTTATCTATCTATCAGCACAATAAAAAGTTTATTTAAAAAGACACCATTTTAACTTATACCTGAATCAGGTGATTTAGGAGAAATGTATGAGGCTGAAGAAGTACAGATATACATGGAAAAATCAGTAGTCTTAACCACTTTGCT
>CAZEKO010000060.1:0-5374 GCA_964512775.1 uncultured Bacteroides sp.
AAAGTCGTTTTGCCGGATCCGCTGGCTCCCATTATCCCTACCAACTTCCCCTGGTTTTCAGAAAAACTTATCTTCCGGATACCAGGAACACCATCAGGAAAAATGAAGCTAACGTCCCGGGCATCATAGGAGATACGGGTTGGAGTTTTATCCAGAAGAAAATGAGATGCAATATCACTGTAATAAACAGGCTTTCCTTTGGGTATCCTGATGGCACTTCCGCTGGCAAAAAGATATATTCTCCGGTTACTGACAGTCAGACCATTCAGATAAATATCTTCATTACCGGTATATTTTATGAAATACAGGCCAACGCTTGGAACTGAAAGAATTATGATGTCCCCGTCAAGTTTTTCAGTCGCCAGGTAACGGAAATTATCAGGAATTCGCCCGTTATCATTGATAATCAGTAAGTTTTTTTCAATAAGTTCATGGGAGGAATTATCCGTCACAAAATATTCAATATCGTTTTTTTCATTTTTTGGTATTTTGAATACATCTGCAACCGTAGTGATAATTTCCATGCGCTGATTAGTGAATTTTTTATCAGCGTTAACAAGTTCATATAGCCTTAAAAGGACAACCACTTTCTGATCCTGGTTCAGGGTTTTGTTGATTTTTCTACAAATACCAAGGATCTTGACAGAATCGATAACTGAAGTAAGTTTTATTTCATCATTCTCGGGTAAAGCCATTGTCTGGCCTTTCAGACCAGCATACTCCTCAAAAAGAGTATAATATTCTTTGACTTTAGCATCTGCGACTTGTTGTACAAGAAAATCATGGACAAATCTTTGCTCTTCGTCTACCACGCCACCATCCTGTTTTGCTATAAGAGCAAACAGTTGCATCAGAGCTTTAAGGATTTCCTCACTCATTTCCTTTATAGGTTACCAGTTCAAAAGGCACTTCCACCATTTCAGCAAATTCTTCCCCGGCTTCAAGCATATCTTCATCTTCTTTCTGAAAATACCACCTGACCACCACATTGTGTCCTTCTTCAATCATTTTTTCAAGCATCGTAAGAATATCAAGAATAATCTTTGAGGAGGCTGTATTAAAGTATGAGAACCTGAATTTAAAAATTGTGTCTGGATTCGGATTTTTGGAATACGCTTCAATCCAGTTTAGAAAGGGTTGGTAAAAACCATTAACATCTTCAGGAAGTGATCGGCCTGAAATCTCAAATACCTCTTTTTCTTTATCAAGAATAATCGCCGGAGTATCTTCAGTGGCTTCTATATGGAGAAGTTCCATAATGTGAGTATTAATAAGTTCTTGGAATGGTGGTAGTAAGCATAAAGAAAGATATATTATCAGATATCGGTAAAAAATGATACTCAAGTTTACTACCTGTTTTTCTTCTGATATCAATAAAACCAAGTCCTGCACCTCCTTTTTCAGACAGGCGTCCCTCCCGCATCTGTTTAATATAAAAATCTTTGAGCATAGGCTCATCCAATTCATTAACCCGATCAATCATTTTTTTTAGAGCTGGAATTTTGTCATTTAAAATGGCATTCCCGGTTGTAATACAATAAATATCTGAATTTTTACTGATCATAAATATTCCCCTGCCTGAATAGATATTATCTCCCGATTCATGATCATCGGCATGCCGGCTTATATTCTGAAGGCACTCAACCATTACGTGAAAAATAATCCGTTGCACTCTTACTGCTTCCTGATCTTCTGCCATCTGTGCCTCAGCCAATGCTATGAATGCTTTGGTGATCTGATGTGTGATTTTCCCCTCATACACAAGGCGTATTTCATTTGCTTTCATGGTTTTGTAAAAACCATAAACAAATTCAAGAAAATCAACAGAATTATTAAAATTATCAACCGGCATTTTAATAAGTGTCTGAATGACTAAATTAATCAGAATTCAATACCGATAATCAATACATCGTCAATTTGTTTAAATTTACCCATCCATTCCTCAAAGTCTTTTATAAAATAATTCCTGTACTGGGTCATTGTAAAACTAAGATTTCCTGTAATGATGTCGCGTATCCTCGAAGGAGAGTATTTATTGATTTCAGGGCCTCCAAGCTGATCGGGTAATCCATCGGTAAAGAAAAATATCTTATCACCAGGTTTATAATGGATTACATGGTTGGTAAAAGGCACCTCCGGCCTTTTCCTGTTAGGTATTCCTCCTATTGCCTTTCTATCGCCTTTGTATTCAATAAGTTGGTCATCGTGAATAAAATATAACGGCCGGTGGGCTCCGCAATAATGAAGCTCCCTCGAGCCAGGCATTATTTTAAGAAAAGCAATGTCCATCCCATCCCTGGCATCTGCATATTCAGTATTCTGTTTCAGGGTATACCGCACACCCTGATGAAGTAATTCGCAGATCTCACCAGCGGTATAATCTTTTTCACGATCGACAAGATTATTTAGAAGAAAATAGCCAATAAAAGAAAGGAGTGCACCAGGAACGCCGTGTCCTGTGCAATCTACAGCAGAAAGATAAATAACATCTGATTTTGGAAAGAACCAGGGGAAATCACCACTGATAACATCCCGGGGTTTATAATAAATAAATGATTTGGGGAAATATCGTTGGATTTGTTTAATTCCAGGAAGAATACTGCTTTGAATTCGTTGGGCATAATTAATGCTGTCCTCAATTTTTTTGTTTTTAATCTGCAATTCCTGTTCGATCCGTTTAGCTTCAGTGATATCATGACCTATGAACAGGATTGTTTCAAGTTCATGGTCACTGAATTCAGGTATAGCGTCAATGCTCATCATACGTACCGATTGTTTTTCACCCATCAAAACAGGTATGGTCAGCAAAGTATTACTTTTATGAGGCTTATTCCTGATATCGGAAATAATTTCCCTGAAATAATCGCGAAGTGATTCAGGAAGATTTATATCCGACAGGTTTTTATTGATCATATCATTGGAATGGATACGGGTATAATCTTCTGCAACAGGATTAACATAATAAAATCTTCCTTCGAGGTTAAGGCGGATTATCAGGTCAAGACTATTTTCGGACAATGATTGCATACGTGTCCTCATTCTTTCCTCTTTTTCAGCCCGGTATTTCTCAGTTATATCTCTTGAATTCAATATTATCCCATTAATTGCAGGATCTTCAAGCCGGTTCCTGGCAGTAGTTTCAAGAAAAACAATCTGCCCATCTTTTCTCACAAAGGTGTACCGGGCAGTTGGTGATAATTCCGGATTTTCCCTGACCTGTTCCAATAGTGATGCAAGACCGGTTTGTCCATGAAGAGAAAGCCGTTCAAAACTTTTACCCTTTATCATTTCTTCAACCGTATATCCAAGTATATTCACAACCGATGGGCTTATATATACCATCTGAGTATCCTTATTATAAATAGATATGATCTCAGAGGCATTTTCAAGTAATCTGTGTAAAAGCTGCCGGGCATTTTCAACCTCAGTAATTTTCATTTCCAGCTGAACATTTGTTTTTCTCAGTTCCTCCTGGGTCGACTGCATAATCTTAGCATTCTGCCTTAGTTTTTCTTCATTCTCCCTTAGTTCAAGGGTCATTTTCTGTGATTCTTCAAGGAGCCGTTCAGTTTTTTGGTTGATCCGAAGATTATAAATAGTACGGGCAATAATATTTGCTAATTCTTTGACAAGAGTAATTGTTAGTGAAGGTATTTTTTCCCTGAATGACGCTAATTCAATAACACCCTGAAGCTGATCCTCAGAGATCAGGGGCATAAGGAGTAAAGATGATGGTTTTTTATCACCAAGAACACCTGAGGTGATTGTAAAATAGTCATCAGGAATTTCTGTCCGGTAAATATATTCCTTCTCATAAGCGCATTGGCCAATGAGACCATATCCGATTCTATATTCTTTTTGAAGATGTTTTTTCCGGTTGTAGGCATATGTTGATAAGTTAACAAGCTTTTTGTCATCTTCATTGTACAGATAAATTGCCCCCTGTATGGCCTCAATATAAATAACCAGATGTTCGAGTACATGATCACCGAGATCCTCTAGTTTATTATACAGCCTGAGAATATTGGAAACCGTATTTTTCCCTTCAGAAATCCAGTTCTGTTCTTTTTCCCTGGTGTGATTAGCCAGCAAATTTTCCCGCATAACCAGCAGTGATTTCCCCAGAATATCATGGTCTCCTTCTGGCTCAATACTGATATTGTAATTCCCTTGGCCAATTTCCTTGGCAAATGATGCATTTTTATTGATCGTAGCATCTTTTTTTGCAATTTCTTCCTCAAATGCAGATAAATCGTGTTCCCTGATTTTGAGAAAATAATAAACAACAATTACAAAGAAGAAAGGGATGGAGTATAGAAAGAATAATAAAGGATTTAAAAGATGGACCCTTAGGATATTGGTAATAGTTATTTCAAGTTTTTCATGAATCAAGCTGATCACCAAAGCTGTCACTACGAATACCATACCGGCACCGAAGGCATAGATCATTGCCTGGACGCGTCCGGGAACACTGATAATACCTGAATGCCTGGTTTGGGATGAAATACTCACTTTCCTTGATTTGCCTTTAATTTTGTAATAATACTGTTCGCTATAATTTTGGACAGGTATTTAATAGTCCATTCTGTAACTTTATCAAATTCCATGAATGAAGCAATCTCAATAATACCGATTGTTTCTTTATTGAGAAGTAGTGGGATGATCAGAAGATTTTGAGGAGAACCGGATCCCAGGCCTGAGAGGACTTTAATATATCCTTCAGGGATACTATCCACTTTCATTTGAATTCTGTTTTTAGCCACCTGTCCGGTTAATCCCTCGCCAATAATAAAAGAAGCGGGTGGGCTTTCCGAGGCCCATGCATAAGTGCTTACAGGTTGAAATACAGAGGTTTTTTCATTTTTCAGATAAAATACACCAAGGACCAGATTAAATTGTTTGGCAAGATTTTGAAGGATCTTCTCAGAATAATCTTCAACAGGTTCTTTGAAATCTATTTTTGGAATAATAACTGTAGCCATTTCGTCGACATCAATATCAGGAGTAAAAAATAAATCACCAGATTGATCAGGAGACTGGATACTATCTGTTGGTGCTAAATCAATATCAGCAGATTGAATTTCATTCAACTGGAAAATATTGATCAGAAACAGCACTAGAGCTGCAGCCAGGATTATCAACAGGTACAGGTAAACAATATAATTGATGTTTATTTCCGGATTCAGGCTAAAATTATTCCAGAGTTGAATAAACAGAATACCCAGGGCAATTACAAGTACAACAAAAGATAAAATGACCACTAATCGGTATCTGCTTTTCCTGAACATGTTTTTATCGTTTTTTTAATCTTTCAATTTCCCTGTTAGCTTCTTCGAGAAGCTGGTACTTAAGTTTCTTTTCAGTAATATCCTGT
>CAZEKO010000060.1:5474-10231 GCA_964512775.1 uncultured Bacteroides sp.
CCTGTTAGCTTCTTCGAGAAGCTGGTACTTAAGTTTCTTTTCAGTAATATCCTGTCCAAGAAAAAAGATCTTAAAGATTACTCCATTTTCGTCTTTAACCGGAGTAAAGGTCGACATTATCCATATCTCTTCACCGGCAGGTTTTGTCCTTCTTATGACACCACTATAAGGTTTGTCTTTAAGAATATCAGTCCAGATTTTGTCGAACTGTTCCCTTTCCATTTTTTGTAAGAATATCCTGTTATTCTTGCCAATCATTTCTTTTCTGGTGAATCCGGTTATTTTCTCATAATTTTCATTCATCTCCAGTATCTGCCCGGAAGGAGAATAAACACATTTTATCAGGGCCTGATCCACAGCATCACTGAATGATTTTATCTCAATATTCGTCCGGATGATTTCATTAGCCTGCTTTTCAAGATTTTCTTTCTGTTTTATTGTTTCAGTTATATCTATGGAAATATTCAAAACTTTATATGGAACATTATCCGTATCCAGGATAGGAGAGTAAGTCTGTCTTAACCAGATTTCATTGTCGGTAATCAGTTTGATTTTTTCGATATTTGAAACAGTTTTGCCTTCCCTGAGTTTCTGCCAGCAGTCTTTATAGTGTTCTGAAAGTCGATTTAATCCAAGTATTTCATAGTTTTTCTTACCGATAATGTGATCCCTGTATGTTTCCAGCAGAACAAGGAATTTATCATTTATACTTATCAGTTCCTCATTCATGCTGTATTCAGCAACAAGGGAAGATATTTGAATGGCATTGAGGATGCTGGAGATCTCAGATTCCCTTCTGGCAGCTTCTTTCCGGGTTGATTGGAATTCTATCATGTGCTGTCGCATTTTTTCTTCCTGTTCAGCCATTTCACGTGCCTGTTTCTGCGATTGCTCAAGAAGGCTTATAGTCCGCATATTCATTCTTACACCAGAGATAGCTGAAGCAATACTTTCACCGATTGTTTCAACAAAATTAATTTCGTATTCCTCCAAAATTTTTAATGACGCAATTTCAATAACTCCCAGGACCTCATTCTCGAGCTTGAGGGGTATAAGCAGAAGGCTTCTTGGTTTTGAATTTCCAAGTCCTGATGTGATCTGAATATAATTTTCCGGGATTTCTGTTAAAAAGATTCTTTGCTTTTCTATCGCACATGTTCCTACCAGCCCTTCTCCCAGGCGAAAAGACCGGTCAACGTATTTTTTCCTGTCAAATGCAAAAACAGCAGCCATTTTAAGCTGATTTTCATTTTCTGTATCCGTTAAAAATAATGCTCCGACTCCTGCATCAAGATATCTGACGAGATTCTGTATAATTTGATCTGCAAGTGTTTCAATATGACTACTATGAATCCTTAGAATTTCTTCAAACTTAGCCAATCCTTCATTTACCCATCTACGTTTTTCATTTTCAGCCTGATGTTTCTGATCTTCCACTCTGGCAGACTGCAGGTGATTACCCATTTCTAAAAGTGCATTTCCAAGAATATCATCTTCACTGAGTAGTGGGATATTTAGATTTCCCTCTTTACGTCCAATTTCTCCTGCAAACCGTGCTTTCTCCCTTAAGTTTTGAGTGAAATTATTTAGCAGTTGAGATATTTCAGCTATTTCATCCTGTCCTTCAATGGTAAGTTTATCAGGTAATCTGCCCCTGACAAGTGCTTTAATATAGGAGTTAACCTTATTGAGTGGTTCCTGAACCGACCTGGTGATATAATAAATTAAAGTAAGGAAAACAGTGATTGTAAAAATAACAACTAAAGCCAGGCTTATTCCAATTTTTTTGTTTCTTGAATTCAGATCAGTCTTGAACAGTGAATCCATTGCACTGGCATCTTCAGTAAGTATACCTGATGCAAACCTCAGCTGGTTTTTTAATTCTTCGTGCTGTAAACGACTATCATAGCCTGTTTCCTTAAGTTTTGAACTTAAAGAGAGGAATAAATTTTTGGTTATAACAAGTTGTTCAGAGAAATGTTCAAGTTTTTGATTTATAAGTGGATTTTTCTGCAGAGGATTTTCTGTTTGTAATTCTCTGGTATAATTATATGTTTCAATATATAACCTTTCAAAATTCTCTGAGCGTGAACTCTGACCGGTTTCGTAAAATGCGTTAGAGTTTATATCATAAAACATGAATTCGGTGATAGTATTATTTAACTGCCAGGCACTATTTGAAAGAGTCAATATTTTTTCAGAGATAGTGTAAAATTTACGGTTTGAAATCAGGTAACTGTAAAGAATAAATGCAATGCATAACCATAAGAGGATAGTAACAACATAGAGAATAAAAAACCTGGACCTGATGGTTAAATTTCTTAAAAACATATAAATAAAATCATGAATAAACTTAACTCATTTTTTGAAATATCCCTGGTATTTTTTTTCAAAATATGCTGAAATTGGCCCCAGTATTGTTTCGTGAACTCCCAGAATCAGACAGCCACCGGCACGAAGATTATCATAGAATAATTTTAATACTTTGTTTTGAAGTTCATAATTAAAATAAATGATCACATTCCTGCATATGATAAGATCATATTTTACCGGAAATGGATTAGTGTCTCTGACAAGATCCATTTTTTTGTAAACCGGTTTATCTGTCAGGAATGAGTGCATTTTAAAAAAATCCCTAGTTTTATCGATAATAAAATATTTGGAATATTCCACATCAATATTTTCTCCGGTCCGGCTTTGCCTGATTACTTTATCAAAATTATCCAAATAATTTAAGTTGAAATGGTAATTATAAATTCCTGTCCTGGCAATTTCTAATACGTCAGAATTGATATCAGTAGCATACAGGTCTGATTTATCATATAATCCAAGTTCATTTAACAGGATCAGCATTGAATAAACTTCCTGTCCTGTTGAACAGCCTGCATGCCATATATTTACAGGCATTTGATTTCTAATCAGGGGAAGGACTTCATAACGAATAGAGTTCCATATAAGGGGATCACGGAATAATTCGGTGGTATTCACCGTTATGTCTTTCACAATTTTTTCCAGGAAGGACTTATTTTGTTCAATTTTTTGAATGAATGTTTTAAAGTCAAGATTATTATCGAATAAAATTTTTGTAAGCCTTCTTTTTAAAGATTTATCAGAATATTCAGAAAAATCATAATCTGAGATTTTTTTGATTTTATCGACAAAAACTATGATTTCATTTTCATCTATTTCTTTCATAATTGATCAAACAGACTTAAATAAATAAATTCAGTATAAAATTAATATATAATGAAGAACCTGTTACAGGCTTACCTGAATAGTTCTAAGCATGAGATAAATCAAGGAACAATTTTTCTATCTTTGAAAGGCAAAGCCGAAATATGAAAATTGGAGTAGTAATTTTCCCGGGATCAAACTGTGACCATGACATGATATATGTCCTTAGGAATATCATGGAGCAGAACGTTGTGGAATTATGGCACAAGGATACTGATCTGCAGGGTGTCCGTGCAATTGTGCTTCCAGGGGGATTTTCATATGGTGATTATCTTCGTTCCGGTGCTATTGCCAGGTATTCTCCAATTATGGAATATGTCATAGATTTTGCAAATAATGGCGGTTTTGTTTTCGGAGTCTGCAATGGTTTCCAAATCTTATGCGAAGCAGGGTTGCTTCCGGGGGCACTGCTTCATAACAGCAACCAGAAATTCATCTGCAAAAACGTATTTATTAAGCCGGATAATAACAATACTGTTGTTACTGCCCTTCTTGACAAAAACAGGGCCTATAAGATCCCTATTTCACATGGTGAAGGCAGGTATTATGCTGATGAGGAAACGTTAAAAGGAATGCGCCAGAACAATCAGATACTTTTCAGGTATTGTGATAGCAATGGGATTATTACTGAAGAGGCTAATCCGAACGGAACGATTGATAATATAGCTGGTGTGTGTAATGAGCATAAGAATGTTTACGGTATGATGCCACACCCTGAACGTGCAGCGGATGATGAGCTTGGCAATACCGATGGAAGAGCCATCTTTGAATCTATCCTGAGTTCGGCAAAATTTTATTGAGATTTCTTTTTGAGACTGTAATACACTACTTTTTCGGTAAATTCCATTTCTAAAATACCGGGCAGGATTAGATTAACAAGTATTTCTTCCGCTAACCGCACCGGGATTTTAGCAATCCTTGAAAATTTAGAAAGAGTTATATGCTGGTTATTGCGGAGGTAGTCGAGAAGTTTCTTTTCTGCATCACCGTATTTAATCCAGGTTCCTTTACTGGTTTTTTCTTTTTCCCAGACCAGGAGTAAAACCCTGTTGGCTAAAAGGTTCTGGTCATTGACCCTTATGTATGCCATCCATTTCCCATCGATTGTCTTTGCATAAAATGGTTTTTTTTTGGCTTTTGGGATATCAACTTCCAGAATCGTCTTTCCTTCTATATCCCATCTCCGGAAAGTAAAGCGGACCTCAGGTTTGCAATACAATTGAGCTGCGGCTTCAATCATATAATATTCTTCTTCAGACTGGATGCCGGTTATATTGCCGTTATCCTTGACTCCAATTAGTAATTTTCCACCGTCAGTGTTAGAGAAAGCAACAAGGCTGCGCGCAATTTTTGAAGCATCACTAATCTCGTATTTGAAGTCGAGCGTCTGGCTTTCTCCCTGGCTGATTAATTGTCGGATATAGCGGCTCATAATAAACCGTATATAATAACTGCGAAAAGATATTCCCCGGATAAAAATACTTAAACTCAGGGTATTTTATGCGAAAATTTAATATGAAAAA
>CAZEKO010000061.1:0-10141 GCA_964512775.1 uncultured Bacteroides sp.
TACAGGTGTTACCTTTATTGATGGTTATGAACCAACGTCAACTCAGGTAGATAAAATAAACAGCAATTATGAATATGTTAGAGTTTATCCTAATCCTTCAGATGGGATTATCTCTGTTGAGTTACAACATCAATTCACCAGTCCTGTTATCCTGAATATAATTAATCTGACAGGAAGAGTACTATTGACAAGTACTATTTCATCAATGGAAAGGACAAGCCAGTTAGACCTTTCGGGATATTATCCAGGAATATATTTACTTGAAGTTCAATCTGCAGGGTTCCTGACTACCCAAAAAATAATTCTGGAATGAGATTTTAGGATTTCACCATACTTCGAGGTTCACGGGCGAGCCATGGGCCTGCGCAGGCCATAAGCATCGGACCTGCCGAATGAGGATCACCAGGTATGGAGGGACTATGGAGATAACCTTCAATATTCTGTAAAGGTTCCACACTTTGACTGGTGTTTAAGACGGAACCGTCTTCCCTGACGAATCCCATAAGAGCTGTAATTCCTTTTTCCGCAATAGCAAGGTAAGGATCCCTGGTAAGCCAGCCTCTGTGGAAACCCTTATAAAAATTGTGGACAAAGAATGCTGTGCCGCTGGTTTCAGGATATGCTTCCTCATGATCTGTTAGCTGATGCCACATTCCTCTTGCATCCTGGTACCTGATAAGGTCAGCGCAAAATTCATTGAAAATTATTTTCATCCTGCTGAAATATTCCGAATCTTTCGGAAGCCAATCCATACTATCTACTAATCCCCGTAATACCCATCCCTGTCCGCGATTCCAGTGGCCAGGTGAAATAAAACCGGAGATATCGCTCCAATTCCTTCCCTGATGCCATAGTCCCGTTCCAGGATTTCTAAGTATTTTCCGAAATATTTCATATTGTTTGACGCACTCTTCATAAAATATTGTACCACCGGTTAGAAATCCAGCACGGGCCATAAAAACGGCATATCCCTGCAGCATATCGATAAATATCCTTTTTTTTTCTGGCCTGATCCTGGAACAAATTGCTCCTTCGCGATCCCTGGGAACAGATGACATCCAATAAGATGCATCTTCTTCAAAGGTGGCTATGAATTTGGGATCTCCGGTACGCAGATAGGTTTCAAAATTCAGGCAAGTAAAGAGGATATCCGGATCAAGCTTTACGGCATTGTGTTTTTGCCTGAAATCCCATACTCTGAGTACGTGATCCAGATATTCTTCATTCTTCGTGGCGTCATACAGATATAATAATCCCTCGAGGGCAAGATCTGAGGTATAGGAAGGGAATATCTCATGATCTCTCATGATTGTTTTTGCGACACGATCACCGATTTCTAAAGGATTCATGGGTGGAGGTCTTCAGTCAATGCAATTCCTGACATACCGTCAATCGAATTGATCTCAGGTTCTTTTCGACTGCGTATTGTGGTTACAAAATCACCAATATTTTTAGTAAAAGCCTGTAGTTTAAAAGCTTTATCCCATCCTGGATTATCTTCACCTGTAATCTTATCTATTCCTTTTAATATTCCTTCACTGTTTAAAGACAGATTAAGACCATCTCCTGAAAATGCTACTGACCAGCCATCGGATTTGTTATCTGTCCTGCAGAGTAAAGATATTCCGTTATAATTCACTTCAATATCAAGCCCATTATCTGTTTTCAGGATATATGGATTCCTTCCAAGTATGCATGAAATCATTCTAATCAGTCCTGCCGCATTTCCTGAGAAACCACCTGCAGCAGGCAAATAGTTTTCTCCCGGGTAATCTGGATTTATTGTTAATTCAACATGATGAACAGATTCAATTTTCCCCTGGATCTGATTGGTTAAATATTGAACCGGCTCCCAGAATCTTACCGGATCCAGCATAGCGATCCTGCGGTCAGATAAATTGCATTGTCTCTGAAGAGCATCAAATTCCTCATAATCTTTTGCAAGTGGAAATGGGGTTAGAATATCCTTTTCCATTTCTAAGAGCATCAGGATGACAGCTGCTTTTTGTGCAAGAGGTAGTAAAACAATTGCCCCGTCTGAATTTGTGAATAAAGCCTCTTCAAGTGTTTTAAAGTGAAGGCTTGTTCTTTTGAATTTCTTGAAATGGGAGTGATATATCGGGAAATAACTTTCCGGTCCGATATAATCAACTTCCAGAACATCTAATTTTGTATGCCTGCGCTTATCTGTGCATGAACTGGTGACAGCTCCGGCAACAGTTATTCCAGCAATCGCACTGGCTGTCGACAGGATAAACTTCCGCCGGGAAATACTTTTATATTTTCTATTATAACATGTCACGAATAGTTCTATGAACCAGTCACGAATGAATAGTTTCCACTTCCGGCCTCAAAAATGATTACATTTTCAAGAGCTTCAATGAATTTCAGTCCTTCAGGTTGATTCACAGGTGAACCACCAGAATATATTATAACTCCACCTTCCGATATTTTTGGAGCGATCATTCCCAGAACAGGCAGTTTTATAGTCGCCCATGTGTTTGGTGGTATGGAAATATCAATTTTGAATCCATTATCAGTCCTGTACCAGTTACACCAGAGAGGTCCATAAACCGTTTCAGTTTTCCCTTCTGCCCATGTTAATCCTTCAGCAGGCATTGGAGCAATAATGGAATGTTTGAATCCGGGTTCCTCTAGGTCTGGCCGGATTCCTGCAAGATATGCATAATACCATTCTGCGACAGATCCCAGGGCAAAATGATTTCTTGAATTCATCTGGTCAGGTGGTTCTGTATCGCTGTTCCAGAGTTCCCAGATTGAAGTCGCACCTTTCTTGACCATATAACCCCACGAAGGATATGATGTTTGAGTGGCAACTTCATAGGCAAGATCGTGATAACCATAATCACTTAATAAGGGAAGAATATAACCTGTGCCCAGGAACCCTGTAGATGGATGCGTATTTCTTTTTATCACGTCGGAAGCAACATTGCCTGCAACCTTTAGGCGATATTCATCCGGAGTAATTCCAAATGCCAGAGGTAACAGGTTGGCAGTTTGTGTCGCTCCTAAATGATTGAAGGTTTTGACATTCAGGTATTTTTTATTAAATGCTTTTTGAATTTCCTGGGCAAGTGCAGCATAGGTTTTGGCGTCATCTGATTTACCAAGCACTGTGGCCACATGTGACAGAATACTTGTACTATAAAAATAGTATGCTACAGAAATTGGCGCTCTGGGCGATTCGACCACAGCGATCCAGTCACCGTATCCTCCCCAGCCGTTCTGATCAAAAATATACAGGTTATCCTTGCTTTCTTTTCTCATATACTCAACCCATGCCTTCATCCCTTCATAACTGTTCTCAAGGATTTTTTTATCCCCATAAAATTTATAAACCATCCAGGGAACGACCGTAATTGCATCGCCCCAGGCTGGTTTCCCTGGCCCTCCGACAACAATTGCAGGATTGACATCACATATCCAACCTTCTTCTGTCTGGGAATCAGTCATATCCCTTACCCACTTTGCAAAGAACGGAGCCATATTCATGTTATAGTTTGCCGTTGGAGCAAACATCTGGGCATCCCCTGTCCATCCAAGTCTTTCATCTCTTTGCGGACAATCTGTCGGGACAGAGTGCATATTTCCTTTTTGCCCGTTCAGAACATTTTGCCATATCTTGTTTAAAAGATCGTTGGAACATTCGAATTTACCTGTTTCAGAAGCACTGGAATATATCTGAAGTCCCTTCAGTGTTTCTGTTGTAGGTGTACCAGGGTATCCTTCCATCTGGACATACTGGAAACCATGGTATGTAAACCATGGATGCCAGATCTCTTCACCCATGCCCTTTAAAATATAGTAGTCAGTAGCTTTGGCACTTCTCAGATTTTCCTGGGCTACCGTGCCATCGTCGTGCAGTAATTCTGCAAACCGTAAAGTAATTTTTGTTCCAGCTTCACCCTGAACCTTCAGACGCACAAATCCTACCATATTTCTCCCCATATCAAATACGAATTTCCCCGGTTCTTCTTCCGTAATACTGACAGGTTGAATTTCCTGCATAATCCGGATTGGAGACCCTGGCTCTGAAGATAAGATTATATCATTTTGTTCAGTAAATATTTTGACATCAGACCATTCTTCCTGGTCCAGGCCTGGATTCGACCACCCATCTATCTCAAGCCTTGCATCGTAAGTTTCACCATGATATATCGTATTTTCCACGATAGGGGAGATGTGTGCTTTCCATGTTTCATCAGTGACAATTATTGATTCAGAACCGTTGGTATATTCGATTTCAATCTGACATAATCCTCTTAAGGGACCGCTGCTATACTGAGTGCCTCCCGTCCATCCTAAACCAGAGGACCACCACATATTACCAAGGAGCATGCCGACTGCATTATTGCCTTTTATCAGCATTTCTGTTATATCATAAACCTGATACTGGATTCTCTTAGTATAATCCGTCCATCCGGGTGTCAGGAGATCATCACCAATGATATTTCCATTAATGAAAAGCTTATAGTTCCCCAGACCGGAAACATATGCACGTGCCTTTTTTATTTTCTTTGATACTGTAAATTCTTTTCTGATCATAGTAGATCTGGGCGCCGGCCTGGAACTTTTCAACCACTCCAGATCTTCCAGACCGAAAGTTCTGATAACTCTGGCATTTGCCCATCCCGTATCATCGAAAGCAGTCCTATCCCAGCCTGTAATTCTTTTTATTGACACCTTGCAGTTTTCATCTGAATATATTGATTCTGTATTACCATCTGAATAAATTATCTCAATGCTGAATATTAGTTCAGATCTTTTCTTTTCATCGGATGATGACGAAAAAGCCAATAAATTCTTCCCTTTAATAAGATTATTCGTAATATCAACTGCATAGGATTCTTCTGATAATTTGCCTTCACTAAATAATTTACCGTTGATTGAAATTCTTCCATAATCATAATTTTTCCCATAAGCAATCAAAAATGCTTTTCTCGGGGTCTTATTTTCAGGAATGACAAAACTTTTTCTGAAATAACCCATTATACTTTCGGAAAGGGTTTCCGGGTAACTGATCCATTTACCATATTTTTCCATAGCGCTTTCTTCTACAATCAAATCCATCCCAATCCATTTTGCTTTCCAGTCATCCCTGGCGAGTAATCCCATTTCCCACCAGGCCGTTTCACTCCATGCTGATGGATTGCCTTCCTTATCCCATGTGCGAACCTTCCAGAAATAATGCTTGCGTGATTCTAAGGATTGTCCACCATAAATTATATGAGCAGACTGAGAGCTTTCAATTTTATCACTATCCCAGACATCTCCAATATCCCTTTTTAACAGCTTAGGATCTGAGGCAACAAGAATATGATATGCTGTTTGTATCGCTCCGCGATTAGTATCATTTACATACCAGTACAATCTTGGCTGAGGATCATCGATACCAAGGGGATTGATCCTGTATTCACAGCGCAGGTTTAGTGGCTGTTTGAATGGTTCAGGCCGTGTACAGGAGAAAACAGTTAATGCGAAAAGAACAACAATGATGATGAGATGTCTCATGGTTTTAAATATTATTAGGGTTCTTAATAGTTACTTCTGACAATTAACAAGACATGCGCCTTTTCCAGGCCCGTAAGCAGACTGATGATCATGGATTGCAAGTTTAATTAAAAGCTGATAATTAAAAGATGAACACCTGTTCCCTGATGATCCAGACTCAGGTATGAGGAATCTTCAATGCTGGAAATATTAAATTGTATGTCCTTTCCATCAAGACTGACATGGGATGGTTGTCTGCCTTCCGGTAATAAAATCATTAATTTGTAATTTTCTGCATTTCCAGTATAATTAATATTTAACTCTCCTTTCCCCGGGTCAAATTGATACGTATAACTCAGGTAACCTCCTGATGCTGCATATTTTACAGAAGCATTTACTTTTCTTACACCTGCAGCTTCCCATCTTGGCGCAAGGATTACGCTATCGAAAGCGACACCGGAATCCTTAATACCTGCAAGTCCTTCAACCATGGCATATACTATTGCAGCTGCGCCCCAGTTATCAGGGATTCCTTGAGATACGATGGATGGCATAAAAAATACGGATTTATCACAAAGAGTGATCCCAAGTAAATTCCAGAATTGTCTGGTCCGGGCTTTCTCAAACCGGATTTTTTGTATTTTCTTATCAGGATGAGGATTATTCATACCATACATATAAACTGCCTGATAATATGGATGGTTGACAGATCTCCATGCTTTTCTGCTTAACGAATAATCTTCGCCACTGGTCTGTTCTTCAGTCCACCAGAAACCTGATTTCCCTTCCGCAATATAATCAGTGTAAACTGAACCATCTTCATATTCAAGTATAATCATTCCCACAAGAGAAGGTGGACTTGTCTGCAGAATATATAAGGAAGCTGCTCTCTGATTAATATCGAGCATTATAGGTTCAATTAAATCATTGTTTTCCGGGAATTGCAGACAATTATTTTGTCCGGATTCCGGATTTATGAGTTTAAAAGGAATCTGATGGAACGACGAATAATCCCAGATTCTTTTATTATCACTATTAACAGCAGGAATATCAGGGAAGATCCCATTTGTGACCTGACTGAAATCAACCGTTGTGAAATTCCTTTCAGGCACTTCCGGCATAGCACCGCGGTACGTACAATGGAGGTAATTATTGGTTTTTCCAGCCAGCTTCATGATTCTTCGTAATATATCAACTCCATATTCTTCATAACCATGTTCAAATGCACCATGAGCAAGCTCTCCGGCGACTATTGATGTTACGCCTCCATTCATATAATCCCATTTCCTTGTAGTATCTCCTGCACCAAATCCATATTCAAAAGGAGGGAAAATAGCATACCATTCACCGGGCGAACTCACGGGCATTTCATTACGGATCTTCTGATAGGTTTTAATAATTGCCACACATTGCTCATGGGTAATATCGCGGTTTATACTATATGAATTTGACAGTGATACCTGCCGGGACTGGTCAACGCCAAAATCCCTGATAATATCAGGATCTTCCGGTATGTGATGAGTATAAAATTCACCGTTCCAGGAAATTTCATTTAACCTTGTCATGAGGTCTTTGCCCAGCTGCCGGTATTTTTCAGATTCTGATTTTCTGTTTGCACGTTCGAGCATTTCAGCAAGGTAACGACAGGCTACTGCCATTCCGGTGTTATCCCCAAACATTATCCCAAACCTGGTTTTACCTAATTCAACAACCATAATGTCATTACCTTCATTCATTGCGGTATCTTCATTTGACTGGAAATCCCATGTATCGATTGTGAATCCACGTTTAAGGAGTTTGAATTTTTCAGACCACCTGTAAGGGTCTGTTGTACTGTATTTTATAGCTTTAATTGCTTTGTCGAGATGTGATTCCATCCAGTCGTCATCACCGGTAGCTTTCCAGGTATAGTACAATCCCTCGATAAACAGGTATTCGACATCATTTTCAACAGGTATCCTCTTAAATTCATATTGTCCATCTTCAATTTGCGTGATGAATCCGTCATAACTGAACCGGCGATCCCACCAGTTTTTTTCCTTTGTCCTTGGATAAATATTATCCCATATCATACCATCATTGCGCTGGGAATTAGCATACAGATCGATGCCGGATTTCAGTTCAGCATAGAAATATTTCATTCCTTTCATTGTGTGAACATGATCACGGAGCCAGCGGACAAAAACATGATGGAACTTACCCTGGTAGGGATATATTTCAGCAAGTCCATATCTTACCATTGTCCAGTATAAAATATCGAGGAGTTTACTGAATTCAGCTTTTTCGTCCTCAATTTGAGTTTTTGTATCCAGCCGGAAAGCTGCAATATCAATCAGACGCCTTTTTTTATCCAGATAAAGTATTACCTGATTTCCCAGGGCTCCCCCTGCCTGGAATGTCAGTTCAGGCTGTCCGGCAAGTTGAAGGTAATTTCTACCCTGTCCGTCATAAATCAGGACAGTACCGCCTGCCTTAGATGCAATCCTGACTTCCTCAAGAGGATTAAAATGAGTTCCCGATACGGAAGCAGATAAGATCTTCAGGATTGTCCCGTCAAGTTTAGCTTCGGTTAAATCGGGTGCGGGAATAACAAGATCTTTACCTGTTGTAACAGTAATGCCAAGTACAGCAGCTTTTTTCAGGAAGTTTCTTCTATTTTCCATTTTTATTTTAAATTATCCTATACCGGCCATCCCGGTTAATCAGGAATTAAACAGATCCTTTTCGCCAGGAGACAGATTAAGTTCATTTGCCAGTTTGCTGATAGATGGAGTGTTAAGTAATAGGAACATTAGCACAATTACAATCTGGATCAGGATTAAATTTTTTCCACCAAAAAGCAGGACAATAGAACTGAGAAATCCAACTCCTTCAAAAAAGGCAATTTTAATTATGTGTGAAGACTTGTAGGTTGTAAGTTTTGCTATTATATCAGTATTACTCGGGATGCTTTTCATTTTTTTACTGTGCAGCCAATAACCCAATGGTATAAAAATAAGCAGGAAAATCAGGGATAAATAAGTTAGAATTTCCAGTTGTACGGTATTCAGTGCCGGTTCTGATTTATTCCGGGCATAGAAAGAAACTAATGCAAAAAAAATAAGACCACCAAACATAGCCAGATGAATAATCATAAGGTTTTTCAGTAAACGAGAAGGAGATTGCTGATTTTTGATCATTAATTTGAATATTTTGAGGAATATAATCTAAAGATATATAAAAACAGATTATTAAATTTATTACATCTAATTAATGGTATAGAAAACATGAGAACAATTCAATTCTATTGCATTTTAGCAGGCATGATGATTCTCACTAATTTTTGTAAAAAACCCTCACCATTAATAGGTTTCAACGGAATAAGGTATCTTGCAGATAATGTCTGGATGACTGATCGATTTAAAGCCCTAGAGAGGAGGGAAGGCAAATGGCTGATAATGCAAATGCACTTTTCTTTTCCAGTGGAGAGATTCAAGTAGGGTAAATTATACCGCGGGAGCAGCTCCGGGAGCCGATATTGTTTTGCTTCTTTCAATAGATTGAAGTGCCAGGTAATTGTCGCCGAACCTGTCCAGATTATCCATTTCTGTATCGAACTGGTCAAAATGTCTTTCCTCATCCATTACCAGGTTTTCAAACAATTTCTTTGATGCCGAGTCAGCATTGGCGGCACATTCATTAGCCCAGACATTGTAATTCTTTATGGCCGCCATTTCGTCTGAGCGGGAAAATTCTATCATTTCCCTTACCTCATTAATTGCCTCAACATCCCTGGATGCCTTCATGATAACTGCCCCTTTCAGGAAAAGGATCCTCTCTGCAATCAATTCGATGTGCCGCATCTCTTCCATAGCAGTTTTTAGGAAAAGACTGGCAAGCAGGTCATATCCCTGATCATCACAATGGAAATGAAAATACATATACTGGTGAACGGCCGACATTTCGTCAGCGACTGCTTTGTTCAATAATTCTATACTTTGTGCATACATAATTTTAAGTTATTAATTAAATCCTGATTTCCTCATAACCGAATGGTAGTTTTGAGATCTTCGACATTTCCTGTCCACTCTCAAACATATAATCATCCCCTGATTCATACTGCCAAATCACATTTATTTTGTGTCCGTCAGAATAAATTTTGTATAATTTCTTGCAAAGATCAAGGATGTATTTTGCTGATAATGAATTGAAGTATTCTAAATTGAACTTGAAATCAATCGGTCCGGAATTACTTTTTATTTTTGATAATTCCTGGCAAAATTCATCAAGCCATGTCAGTAATGGCTGATAGAATGAGGGAACATCAAAAGGCCTGGATTCTCCGGAGATTTCAAAAATATTATTAACCGGATCAAGAATAACCTTCGGTGTATTTGAGGTAGGACTGATAGTGACTTTTTTCATAATGTTGAGATGAATTTTATTATTGATTGGATGATGCACCTGAAACATGGATCTTCATTTCATAATAGGAATGCTGCTCATCCAGTGATGTAAAATTATACTTGATCTTATTTCCAGACCGGAGTGCAATGGTAATTAATCCCAATCCTGCCCCTTCTTCAGCTGACAGTATTTCCTGATCAAGTATTTCCATATATGCCGATTTCAATCCTTCACGATCAAGATG
>CAZEKO010000062.1:0-10130 GCA_964512775.1 uncultured Bacteroides sp.
GGCAGGACTGGACCTGTTTAACCGGATGGTTGATAAGAATTAGGGAATTTCGTAACTTTCAGGCTTAAATTTTCCATTTATGAAAAAGTTCTTTAGAAAAATTTTGCTCTTTCTCGGAGCCCTTGTAATCATTATCCTTCTATTTTTTATCACCTACTTCATCAGGGCTAGATCAGCAATAAAAAAGATGACACCTGTAGAGACAATGCAGGTAACAGATGACGTTTATGCCTTAAAAGATGGCTATGTAAATATGTACCTTGTAAAAGATGGAAGTCAGTTTATTGCTGTTGATGCAGGCAATAATAAACGAGACATCAAAGATGAACTAAAGAAACTTAATATAGATCCTGAACAGATCAGGGCAGTTTTGTTAACCCACTCCGACGGAGACCATACGGGTGCCCTCAGTCTTTTTAAAGACGCAAAGGTGTATTTACCTGAAGATGAGGAGCAACTGATAAACGGTGAGACTGGAAGATTCCTGTTTTTCGGGAATAAAATAGATACTAAATCGTATAAACTGATCGATGATGAGGCCATCTGGATCGGAGGTATAAAGATCGTTCCGATACCCACTCCCGGACATACCCCAGGTTCAACCTGTTATTTGATCGATGATAAATACCTTTTTACCGGTGATGCATTAAGTTTGAAGGAAAACGCTATTGATCTGTTCCCGAAATTCATCAATAAGAACGCCAGGAGAGCCAGAAAATCAATGAGTAAGATAACTGATCTGAATGGCGTTCAGTTTATATTCACCGGACACTATGGCTACACAAATGATTACAAAACTGCGGTCAGCCAGTGGAAGGAGCAAAATGATTGATCAATCTTATGCTGATACAATTAATACTGAAGAACAACTGGAAGAAATACTCTCAAGGCCAGACGATATAATAATTGAGTTGTTCTCCCGCCTGAAAGGTGATCTGATGTTTTTAGGTGTTGGCGGTAAAATTGGGCCTTCACTTGCAAGGATGGCAAAGCGTGCCTGTGAAAGAGCCGGTGTAAGAAAGAAAATTATCGGTGTATCCCTTTTTGAATCCGAAGAACATCAGAAAAAAATAGAAAATTCGGGCATTGAGACAATTAACGGAGACTTGCTTAATGTGGATTTTATTAGAAGTCTCCCTGTGCCTGAGAACGTTATATTTCTTGCAGGAATGAAATTTGGTTCCTCAGAAAAACTGTCACTTACCTGGGCAGTGAATTCTTATCTGCCCGCACTTGTTGCCGAACATTTCAAACAATCAAGGATCGTTGCATTTTCTACCGGTTGCGTTTACCCACTGGTCCCTGTAGAATCAGGAGGATCAAAAGAAACAGACGCCCCGGGTCCGGTCGGTGAATATGCTCAGTCATGCCTGGGAAGAGAAAGAATGTTCGAATTTGGAAGTATTAAATATAATACTCCAGTATCTCTTATCCGGTTGAATTATTCAGTTGAGTTACGATATGGTGTACTCACGGATATTGCTTTAAAGGTAAAAAACAATCAACCGGTTGATCTGGACATGGGATATTTCAACGTTATCTGGCAGGGTGACGTAAATGAATTTGTCCTGCGATCTATTGAACTTGCTGAAAGCCCGGCAAGGATAATAAATGTCACTGGTCCTGAAATTCTTTCAGTCAGGGAAGTAGCCAGAGAATTTGGAAAACTTTTTGATGTAGATGTACGCTTTTCAGGCAAAGAAGCGAATACTGCATTATTAAGCAATTCAAACCTTGCATACAGCATTATGGGTCAACCTAAAATCCCCGTCACCCGGGTAATTCAATGGATAGCTAATTGGATCAAAAAAGGCGGAAGAATGTTGGGTAAGCCTACTCATTTTGAAGTACGGGATGGAAAATATTAAATAAGGCAATACATATGAATTATTCTGAAATTCCGGATGAGGTTATCAATGCCTTAAACAGAGGAGTCGTTATCCCTGCCCTTCCTCTTGCTTTAAATAAAGAACGCAAACTGGATGTCCGCAGGCAAAGGGCAATAATACGTTATTATCTTGAGGCAGGAGCAGGAGGTATAGCTGTTGCAGTGCATACTACTCAATTTGCTATACGTCTTCCGGAACATAATTTATATGAACCTGTATTGGAATTAGCCAGAGAAGAATTTGACCGCTTTTCACTCAGTTCAAATAGGCCGGTAATAAGGATTGCAGGTGTTATTGGCAAAACAGGTCAGGCAATACAGGAAGCCCGCCTGTCATTAAAAAATAATTATCATGCTGTTTTATTAAGTTTAGCAGCTCTCCCGGATGCTTCAAATAATGAACTGCTGAATCATTGTGAAAAGATCGCAGATATCATGCCTGTTTTTGGATTTTATTTACAGCCAGCAGTGGGAGGCAGAAAACTTGATGTTGATTTCTGGAGAGATTTTGGTAAAATCGGGAATGTGATCGCTATTAAAATTGCTCCCTTTAACCGATACCAGACACTGGATGTTGTAAGGGGAATAGCCGAATCTGGAAGAGCTGATCAGATTTCACTTTATACAGGGAACGATGATAATATTTTAAACGATCTGCTGACTGAATACCATATTAATACAGGAGGCATAATTATTAAGAAAAGGATCGTGGGTGGTTTGCTGGGGCATTGGGCAGTCTGGACACGTTCAGCAGTTAAATTGCTGGAAAACATACAGCAATCAGTTTATCATAGCGATCTTCAACAATTACTCACACACGGGGCAAAAATTACTGACTGTAATGCCGCTTTCTTTGATGTAGCCAACAACTTTGCGGGATGTATAACAGGTATTCATGAAGTACTTCGCCGTCAGGGATTTTTGGAAGGAATATGGACTCTTGATCCAGATGAAACATTGTCTCCAGGACAATTGGAGGAGATCAATCGTGTTTATGAAGTATATCCGGAATTGAATGATGATGAGTTCGTAAAAGAAAATATTGCCAGGTGGATGTCTTAATATTATTTATTTTTTAGTCCTTTTGGAAGAAACGAAACTATAACAGCGCCGGTAATAGCAACGCAGATCAATATAATAAAACTTAATGAATAACTTTTATAGGCATCATGCATTGCTCCCAGGAACATGGGGAAGAGAGATTCAGCGACACCATCTGCAACAAGTATAATTCCCATTGTTCTGCCAAGTGCCCGGACGCCAAACAGGTCACCTGCCATCAATGGAATAATCATATAATCACCACCCAGCCCTATTCCAAAGATTACCGCAAAAATATAGATACGGGCGGGAAAATCATGTACCAGCAATAATGGAATTGCAAGTGCTACTATCAGATATATAAGTATCATTACATATTTGCGGGGTATCAGATCCGCCAGCCAGCCCATCAATAACCTGCCAGCCAGGCTGGACAGAAGAATCAGTGAGATAACATGGGCAGCCTGAGATTGAGTGAAATCAAGATCACGCAGAAAAAGCTTCATATGCTGGTTTATGCCTCCCACAACCCCTATTGCGCACATGCTGCCAATCCCAAGCAAATAAAAATTGCGATTTGTAAGAACACTTTTGATCGATATGACAGGTTCAATCTTACCGGGCTGATCAGGTTTTATGTCTGAACCTTTTATAAAATATACCATTGGAAAAGCTATCAGGACTACCAGTATTCCCAGGAAAGTCAGTGAATTATGCCAACCGAAGTTTTTTTCGAAACCTGCCGCAATTAATGGCACAATAGCTCCTCCTGCTCCTATTCCGAGGTACGCTATGCCCATTGCTTTACCTCTATTCCTGTCAAACCATCTTGAGATCAGCACCTGACATGGGAGAGGTCCGCCGCATACATAACCAAGGGCGTTAAAAACATAAAACAGGTAAAAAAAACCAAGCGAGTCAGCAAAGCTTAATCCAATCAACGCTGTCCCCATCATCAGAACTCCCGCCATCATTAACTTTCTTGGACCATATTTATCAATCAGCCATCCGGCGATAAATCCGAACAATGGACCGACAAGAAGCTTGCCCAAAGCATTTCCGGACGTAATAACAGTCCTCGACCATCCATATTCCCTGGTCATAAAATCAAAAAAGAAAGGTAATCCGTAATAGGCAAATCCGACCAGTGCAAAAAGTGATAAAAACGCTGTTATTATGATGTAGGTTTGAGAGCTTCTGGCTCCAGAATCGGGACTAAATGGCTGATAGTTTTCTGACATGAGATATGAACAATTAAGCTGTACTAAAGTTTCTGGATTGTCATTCCTCCATCAACCATAACAACCTGTCCGGTTGAATATGGCATGCTTCCAGTGACTAACGAGGCAGCAACTTTTCCAACGTCTTCAGGCTGGCCCCATCGGTTCTGAATGGCAGTCCCTGCCTTAAAAAGTTTATCATATTTTTCATGAACAGCCGATGTCATGTCAGTCTGAATTATTCCAGGCCGGATTTCATAGACAGGGATACCAAATTCTCCCAGCCTGACAGCCCATAACTTTGTTGACATGGCTATTCCGGCTTTTGAAATGCAATAATCACCTCTGTCTGTAGAAGCCATTGTAGCTGAAACCGAAGAAATATTTATGATACAGGCATCAAAGAATTTATCTTTCTGTTTCATCCTGATCATATAATTGGCGACTAATTGTGTAAGGAAATAGGGACCCTTCAGATTAATTCCCAGGACCCTGTCAAAAGATGATTCACTGGACTCAAGAATATCCTGACGTTTTTCCGGACCTACACCGGCATTGTTGACCAGTATGTTCAGGGAGACGAATTTTGCAAGGACACGGTCAAGAATATGAATCCTTTCATTCTTTTTAGAAATATCACCCCGAAAATATTCAACCTTGATTTTAAATTTTCTGAGCTCTTCCAGAACAGGCATCACATCTGTTTTTTCCCTGATCCCGTTCAATGCAAGATTAATACCGGTCCTGGCAAATTCTCTGGCAATGCCGAACCCTATGCCGCGGGTACCTCCAGTAATTAAAGCTGTCTGCATATATTATTTATTGAATCTTCACTGTTATCTACAACTCCGGTATCTCAACCCAGGCTTTTCTGAGCCAGCTTTCATGGGCTTTTTCAGCCAGCTGAACACCTTTTACACCCTCTTTCAAATTCCATTTGAAAGGCGTATCTGTTAAGACATGCCTGAGAAATAATTCCCATTGAGCCTTGAAGGCATTATCATAAGATGCCTCATCAGGCATAACTTCCCATTGTTCATAGAAATTTATTGGTTGTTCCTGGTCCGGATTCCACCTTGCCACCGGAGTGTCCTTTAAGTGTTGAGTCCAGCACTTTTGTAAGCCGGCAACAGCAGAGCCGTTGACTCCATCAACCTGGATGACCAGTAAATCATCACGTCTTACCCTTGTATTCCATGAAAAATTGAATTGTGCAATAATATTCCCTTCCAGCTGAAAAATAGCATAAGCTTCATCTTCAGCAGTGCATTGGTAATTCTGTCCGTTTTCATCAAATCTTTCCGGGATTTGAGTTGCACCAAGACAGGTAACGCTTTTAACATTTCCAAAAAGGTTATCGAGAATATAGCGCCAATGACACATCATATCAAGGATAATACCTCCATTTTCCTCTTTCCGGTAATTCCAGCCCGGTCTCTGTGCAGGAACAGTTTCCCCATCAAAAACCCAGTATCCAAAATTACCCTTCACAGAAAGTATTCTGCCAAAAAATCCATTTTCAATCAGTTTCCTCAATTTAATCAATCCTGGAAGCCATAACTTATCCTGTACGATACCATGCTTAACACCTGCTTCTTCACATATCTTATAAAGATCCATTGCTGACTTTGTATCCACTGCCAGCGGTTTTTCACAATAGATATGTTTACCTGCAAGGACCGCTTTTTTAATAATATCTTCACGAAGACCTGTTCTTTGAGCATCAAAATAAATCCTGTAATAATTATCCTGTAAAACAGTATCCAGGTCTGTGGACCATTTATTAATTCCTGATTTCTGAGCAACCTGTTTCAGTTTTTCTGAATTTCTACCAATAAGTATTGGATCCGGTACAACAAACTCATCTGAATTTATGGCTATCCCGCCTTGCTTTATAATGGGAACTATTGATCTCATTAAGTGCTGATTTGTGCCCATTCTTCCTGTAACTCCATTCATAATAATTCCCAGAGATCGTATTTTTTCTTTTTTTGCCATGATTCAGGTTTTATCCAAAAATGCCTGCTTGATTAATGATAAATAATTCAGCTGATCCATCGACCAGTATTTTTCCGAAAATATTTCAACTTCAATAAAGCCCTTAAAACCAGATTCTTCGACCCATCCCCTTATTCCCGGAATGTCAATGCAACCGGTCCCCATGAGTCCACGGTCATTTAAGAAATCAGTCATCGGTACAAGCCAGTCGCTGACATGAAAAGCGAAGAGGCTTCCTCCTTCCCCGGCTACCCTGATTTCTTCCCTTAGCGTATTATCCCACCAGACATGAAAAGTATCCACTGCAATCCCTACCCATTCAGAGTTTATCTGTGCTACCAGGTCGTTTGCCTGTTTCATGGTATTTATGGCAGACCTGTCTCCTGCATACATAGGATGTAATGGCTCAACAGCCAGCCTGATACCTGCTGATCTGGCCTGAGGCAATATTTTCTGTATCCCTTCTTTTATCTGCTCTCTTGATTTTTCAAGAGACTGGTTCATATCTGAACCGCATACCAGTATTATTAATGGGGCTCCAATAACAGATGCTTCATCGATTGCCCTGAGGTTATCAGCTATTGATTCGGCTCTTTTTAACTTGCTGGCTGAAGCAAAAAAGCCTCCGCGGCAAAGGGATACTACATGCATATTATTATCACGCAAAACTTTTGGAGCTTCTTTAATTGTACTCCTGTCTAAAAGATTTCTCCATATAGTAATTCCGGCAATTCCTGCATCACGGTAATTTTCAACACATTGCGTGAGGTTCCATGGCTTTGTAGTCATGGTATGCAAACAAAGCCTGGAAAAATCAATTAATATCGATGCTGCCATAAGTTTAGCTTACTGTGTGCCTCTTTCATCACCTGAAACAAGATTTTTCTCAGAGTAAGAAATTAAAAAAGGTATGGTAATTTTTATTACTGAGCACTCTCTGCAGGTAGACAGCCAGTTCCCTGGCATGATAATCGCCCCACATGCTTGACTCATTACATGGAATTTTCCTTCCCCCGGAAATGTGATCCCAGTTATTCGGACGATGATATACAGAATGCAAAATCAGTCCCTGGTGTGCATGATCAGTACATAAATAAGGTTCTCCCAGCAAAGTATTAACAACAGTCAGACCGGCCTGCCAGTATTTTTTCCCATCATCGGGATTCCCCTCCTTAATGAGAAAATTCCCCAGTCTCATTAATCCCTGTGCAGCAATAACTGCGGCAGAACTGTCGACCGGTTCAAATTGGTTAAACGGATCGGCAGGTTTTTCTAAATAATTGGCCAATTTACAAAGGTCTGGTGCCCCTGTGTCCCAATAGGGTATTCCATCCGCTGGAGTGTTCTTAATGTAAAATTCACAGGTAGCTCTGGCTGGTTTCATCATCATAGCCACAAGATGTGCTTTACCCCCAAACTCTTCAAGAATATCGGAAGGCAGCCATTGAACCAGTTCCAGTTCTTCTGCAAAGCCAAGCATCGCCCAGGCCAGGCCGCGAGTCCAGGTAGTAAAAGCTGAATATCCCTGTTGTGAATTACAGCAGCGGAAACTGCCATCATTCATGTTAAAAATGCATTCGTGCGCAGTTCTGCCCCATTCATCATACCGATCTCTCCCTTCTCCATAAAAGATTGAATACTTTGCAGTTGTCTCAATATGTTTCAAAGCTCTGCCCAAAAGATTAATTTCTGTATCATTTTCAGCTTTTAACACATGCCCTAACAGATGACTGACTGCTAAAATCCTGCAGGATCTTATGGTATCCACAAATAAGGAATGCGGACCATTGAATGAAAAAATATACCCTCCATCTCCTGTTTTTGTCCAGCGGCTGGCCTGCACTGCACCAGATATTTTGAGTGCCAGTTCATAAAAATTCCTTTCCCATTCATTATAATCTATCCTGCTTTCTCTCATAAGGCGAAGCAGGTTTCCATAAGTACTCAAGTTGTTAAAAGCGTGATCATGAATACCGGTGTGACTGATCTGAGGGGACATTTTTTCCAGGGTGTTCGTTCTGCCTCTTTCCAGGAAGTACTTCTCACCAGTTGCATCGTACTGAAGAATATATGAACCAAACTGGAAACCATATGTCCATTCTGTCCATTTCCTTGAGGTATATTTTCCATCAATTGTAACTACTGGTGCTCCCTGAATCTGCTTGCTGTATTGTTCGAGTGCTTTGATTTTAATGGCAGACAGCTCCCAGAAATTATTAATTTTCCCGGTCAGATCGTCAATTTTAATGTCATTATTGATCAGCATCTTGTTTATAAATATAAAATTAAAATGACTGAATATCAAAGACAGCAGAAAAATTTTATCTGGAAGGCTAACTTTTACTGATCAATTATCAGCCTTGTATATCTTGTGGTATTATTCCCTTTAACTGATAAAATGTACAGACCAGATACTAATAAGCCCTCGGTTCGTATTGAAATATCATGGGCTCTTTTTCCTGATATCCGAATCTGTTCAGAATAGATCAATTGCCCTGAAATATTAGTGATTGACAAAACTGCATCCTCTTCTGTCCAGGTGCCTCTGAATGCAATATTTACAACGCCTTCGGTTACAGGATTAGGATACACTGTGAATGATTTTTCCATATACTGATCTGCAATTCCTGACTGAATCAATGTACCCCAGACTTCAAATTCATATATTGAATTCCCCCATGCAGTGGTTCTTGCCGTGGAATACATTCTGATATATCTTGCAGTGGCAGTAAATGTAAAGTTATCAGTTCCTCCATCGCCATTGGCAGTTGAAAATACTGTATTCCATGTGATTGCATCATTTGACACCTGTATTTCAAATTTTTTTGCAGCGGCTGCTTCCCAGATAATTCTTGCACCGGTAATCTCATATGTGGATTGTAAATCAATTGTGATCCATTGCGGATCTGAGAATGCCGATGACCATCGTGTGTTAAGATTTCCGTCGTTTGCCCCTGTAGCCGGTGTAGTGGTTGTTTCCACAGATGATGCTGTAATTGGTTTATTGAAAGCTATATTCGCCGAATGAACAAGCACCGATACTTCATCATAATCTGTTTTCTCATTGGCGGTTATTGTAATTCTAAAGACATATGTCCCCTCAATCAAACCTGAAATTATTGGTTGAATAACTGTAGTATCATTAAAAACGGCTTTATTTGGTCCGCTCATTTGTGTCCATGCAATGGCTATTTCATCTCCATTGGCATCATATATAAATCCCTTCAGACTGACACTTGTGGATGGCAGGCTAATACTTTTATCCATTCCTGCTATTGCCACAGGCGGAATATCATGATCTAATCCCTCAAAAGCCATACTTGTATATAACTGTCCCAGCTTGGTCAGAGTACCATTTGCCCCCAGTAAACTTATATCCGGATTAATGCTGACACGTGTGGCAAACCATGAGTACCTGAAAACAATAGTGTCGTTTTCAAGGATAGGAATTACTTCTTTCATATATTGAACCACTCCGTTATAATCAGGTTTTGGCGGATCCCATGGAGCAAACTCGGTAATCCACAGTGGCTTATCATATTTCCTGAACTTTTCAATGTAGCTTTTTAAAGCTGATGAATATGGAGCATAATTGTGAATTGCAATATAATCTACCTTGCATGTGGGACAGGCAATAAAAAATTTGTCGAGCCAGTCAGTCGGATCATTAGTGACTCCTTCCACGCAATCTCCGCACCAGTTAACCGCAGGACTTACGAGTTCCAGGCCTTTATCCTCAGCAATTTTTTCAATATTTGGCCACATTGAAGCAGCCTGAGCAGGTGTCAGATTAGCCTGAGATATAAAATTGGGTTCATTGAATCCAAGCAAATATTTACTTCCTGCTGGTATTTGTGCTTCAATGTTAGCTACATCCTGAGAGCTTACTCCACCCCAGCACATAGGTACCCATTCAATTCCTGATAGTTGTCCCTGGGATATTGCCGGAGGAGCAACTCCCCAATCATAATACCAGCTAATTG
>CAZEKO010000063.1:0-2338 GCA_964512775.1 uncultured Bacteroides sp.
GTTTTTTCATATTTTTTTCTATAAAATTAAGAAACAACTATGGAATTGACAAATAGCTGTAAATTAAAAACAAAATCTGTGCCATAAGAACTTAGTAGTGAAAGGTTTAATAAAATCGAAACTCTAAAATCTAAACACTTTAATATTCGGATTTTCTTTACTGAGGAAGTTGTTTTTCAAGGCTGGCTTCTTCATCTGAAAAATTCAGGTAGGGATATTTTTGCTTTAACGTGCGGATTAATTCGATCTGGTTATTAAGAAATTCAAGATGTTTAGGTGTTCCTGGGCGGAAAGGCTTATGTTTTAATGCACTGTTCAATTTGCCAATTTCTTTCATAATTTTTAAAGTTTCATCTTCAAAATAAGTCTGGCAAAACTTATCCCAGATATATCCTGTCATCTGGCTATTAGGATGAATCATATCCTCTTCATAATAGCGGTAATCTCTTAAATCATCAAGAGCAATTTCATAAGCCGGAAAATATTCTGCGCATTTAAATGATTTCAATAATTCATGAATAGTAAGAATTAGTGTTGATTTGCTTAAAGTATTCTGAACCGGGCCATCCTTCAAGTGACGGATCGGGCTTACAGTAAAAATGATCCTGATACCTGGATTCAACCTGACAAGGCTGGGGATTAATTTTTTATAAACCGCAAGAATATTATCCATTGTGAGTAATTCCCTGTCAAAAAAATTTGCCGGTAGTTTATGACAATTGGATACAAGCTTACCGGATCCTGCTATCTTATAAATCCATGCGGTCCCGAATGTAATTATCAGAAATTGGATTGTCCTGATTCGGCTGTGGGAATATTCAATTCTCCGGTTAATTTCCCTCAGGCAAATTTCAGGCTCAGGGAATGAAAACCTGCTGTGGTGGTCGAAACTGATCCATGAATCCTGGTGATTATAAAGATCAGTGATGGCATATTTCTTTTCTGACAGAATGACCTCCAGGTTTTGATTGACTGACATTGGATTATAAACGATCCCAAAAGGATTAATATCCACATCAAATTTATATTCTGCCATCCTCGCGCCGATATTTTCTGTAAAACAGGAACCAATAAGCAGGATACCTGATTTGTGATTTATTTTATAAGGCGATGAGGGTATTTTAACCTCTGTTCTGAATTTATCCATGATTAATAATATTCATTTCAGTCAGCCAGTCAATTATATAATTGAAGACATCCATATATCCGATCTCATTATGGAGTTCATGATAAAATCCGTCCCATATTTTCAATCTTGTCAGCCTGCTGGTATTAGTCGTCAATTCTATACTTGCCTCATGTGATGTCCACCTGTCGCCACTCCCGTGCATTATAAGTAATGGACGATTGATTTTATAAATATTTCTCATTGCATACAGGCATTTCCTTGAAACCTCATAGAATAGCTGTAATGACATTCTCCTGTGCAGGAGTGGATCTTCCTTAAGCTTCTCGTTTATAGTTGGGTCATGTGTCCTGTAGGTATTGTCAATACCGGCTTTAAGGGTCAGGGAAGGAAAAAACGGTCTTAAGATACGCGAAAACAAAAGCATATAACCTGGTGGATCATATACCAGTCTCAACCATGGAGCTGTCACTATAAATGCACTTACCGGAGAATCCTTTGACATTGCATAGTTTATAACAAGATTTCCTCCCATACTGTGGCCATATAGAATTCTCGGGGTATCAGTAAATAATTCGGCTGATTTCTTAAGCTGAAGGTCAATCTGGTCAAGAAGGACCTGGTAATTTTTGACATACCCCCTTTTTCCATAAGATTTACCATGGCCAATAAGGTCGGATGCCAGAACTGCCATTCCTTTTTCAACAAATAATCCAGCCCACTTTTGATACCTTCCGCTGTGCTCGCCAAATGCATGAATTATATTTATTACAGCAGAAGGATGATGATCCGGTGCCCAGGATTGAGCATAAATATTCTTATTATCTTTCGATTGCCAATCATAATCCTGGTGTTTCATTCTTTACTGTACTTTAGTTTCTTAAATTTGTAAAAATTGAATAGCTGGCTTGCGGCTAAAATTATCAAAATGCAGGATATAATACAAATCAGTACCGATAGGCGGGAAGGTCTATATGATATTACCAGCCAGGTAAGGGCTCTGGTTAAAAAGAGTGATATAAAAAATGGTATGGCTTCAGTATATGTTCAGGGATCTACAGCCGCTATAATGATCCAGGAAAACTGGGACCAGTCTGTACAGAATGATGTAATTAACCTGCTTAAAAAACTTATTCCTTCAGGTGTCTGGCAGCATGATGCACAGGATAATAATGGAGATGCACACCTTAAAGCCGGGATTGTAGGTCCGGG
>CAZEKO010000063.1:2438-9968 GCA_964512775.1 uncultured Bacteroides sp.
AAACCTATGAGAATCAGATCATTATTACTTGCAACGTTGATGCTTGTTTTTGTGGTTAATGCAAACTCACAAAAAACACAATCAAAAAAAGGTAAAGCTTCAACTAAAAAAGAACTTACAGGGGGATTTGTCTCCCTTTTTAACGGGAAAGATTTTACAAACTGGAAAGTCCCTGAAGGTGATAACGGGCACTGGAAAATTATAGATGGGGTAATTGATTATGATGCGGAAAGTGCTGCTCCTGGAGATAAAAGTCTCTGGAGTGAAAAATCTTACAAGGACTTTATTCTTTATGTCGATTGGAGGATAAAAGAAACGCCATGGAACAATCAGCACGTGCCATTAATACTACCCAGCGGGGATCATAAGCTGAATGAGAAAGGGGAGGAAATTAACATGATAGTTCCTGATTCAGATTCCGGGATATTATTCAGGGGAAGGGGTAAACAGCAGGTAAACATTTGGTGCTGGCCTATTGGCTCCGGAGAAGTCTACGGATACAGGATGGATAAATCAATGTCTCCGGAAGTTCGCCGTGGCGTCACCCCCCTGACTAATGCCGACCATAACATCGGCGAATGGAATACATTTATTATTACCGTGAAAGGTGATCGCCTTACAGTTGTATTAAATGGTCTGACTGTAATTAAAAATGCTTATCTGCCCGGTCTTCCGGCTGAAGGGCCAGTTGGCCTGCAGCATCACGGGGATAAAAGGAACGGTGAATGGCAGAGCCCTCCGGCTCTAGTTCAGTTCAGGAATATACTTATTAAGGAGTTATAAGAAAATGGAGATATAGTTCTGTTTAGATATCCCCGCACTCACCCCCTTTTTGAGTCCGGGGATAATGATCTTATGAAAGAAAATCCAGATTTCTCCTTAATCCATTGTATTTTAACCGTTTCACTGGAGTTCCTTTAAAAAGCCTGTCGAACTTTTTCTCATCGAGATCATACCAGTCATTTCGGGACATTTCCAGAAGTGCTGGATTTGGCTTTAATCCCGGCTCATCGTGAGGATGTGCCTTACTTTTATTCCATGGGCAAACATCCTGGCAGATATCACATCCGAAAATCCTGTTCCGGAAATTCCCTTTTAGTTCAACAGGAAGGCCACACGTTCTGTTTTCGATAGTCAGGTAAGATATACATTTTCTTACATCCAGAATACCTGGCTGGACAATTGCCCCGGTCGGACAAGCCTCAATACATAATTCACACTTACCGCAATATTCTTTCCCAGGGTCATGATTGTACTCAAGCTCCAGGTCAGTAATAATACCCCCGATAAAGAAGAATGAACCGGATTTTCGCGAAAGCAACAGAGAATTTTTGCCCGTCCAGCCTAAACCAGCCCTTTGGGCGAGAGCCTTTTCAAGCACCTGCGCGGAATCAACAAAAATCCTTCCCCGGCACGGTTGAATTTCTGTCTGTATATAGCCAAGGAATTTTTTTAATTTTTTCTTAATAACCGCGTGATAATCCCTGCCATAGGCATACATGGCTATCACCGGTGCAGATGGGTCATCCTGTTGCCTGGATGTGTAATAATTCTGAAGCACCATTATAACCGACCTGGCTCCTTTAAAGAATTTCCGCGGGTCAGCCCTTAGATCTACATGGTCTTCCATATATTTCATCTGCCCATGATAACCTTTTCTGATCCAGTCACTTAAATGTTCAGCGGCATGATCAGGCGGCTCAGCAGAGGTGATTCCGCAATCAAGAAATCCAAGGCGCAGGGCCTCAGACCTGATTAACTGGCTGCGTTTTTTTAAATCCTTCAATTTATAATTATTACAGAAACCCCAATTCCAGTTTTGCTTCTTCCGATAGCATGGATTGATCCCAGGGTGGATCAAAGGTTAATTTAAGGCTAAAGGATCTGACACCGTCAATGGCCTTTACTTTCTGTTCAATCTCTTCAAGAAGCTGATCTATAATGGGACAGTTGGGTGTTGTCAGGGTCATAAGTATTCTGACATTGTTATCGTCATCCACATTAATTTCATATATAAGTCCAAGATCATATATGTTTACTGGTATTTCCGGATCGTATATATTTTTCAGGACTTTAACAATTTCTGTTTCAAGCTGAAGAAATTCGTTGCTGGTATCCATTTGGTACTATCCTTTTTTTTGCATGGTATAATATGCAAGTGCATAAAGCTTCATTTTTTTTGTCATCGCAAGAAGTCCATTTGCCCGGGTGGGAGAAAGATTTTCACGCAGCCCGATACTGTCGATGAAATAAAGATCACTGTTCATAACCTCTTCAGGTTCACGGTTTGACAATACTCTGATAAGCAGAGAAATAATACCTTTTGTGATAATAGCATCACTGTCTGCGGTGAAAATGATCTTCCCGTCCTGAAGATCTGCCCTTAGCCAGACTTTTGACTGGCAACCGTTAATAATATATTCCTCGGTTCTGTATTTTGGATCAATCATTGGAAGATCATTTCCTAAATTGATGAGGTAATCGTATTTATCCAGCCAGTCATTGAAAATTTCAAATTCACTGATAATATTGTCCTGTGTTTCCTTTATTGTCATCACCTTAATCTTTAACCAAACATTTTTTTAACTTTTAGCAATCCTTCGTAAAGTCTGTCAACTTCTTCCCGCGTATTATAAAAAACCAAAGATGCCCGTAAAGTTCCTGGAATTCCGTAATAATCCATAACAGGCTGATTACAGTGGTTCCCGGTTCTTACGGCTATACCCAGTTTGTCCAGGACCAAACCAGCATCATAGTGGTGGATATTATCCAGAAGAAAAGAAATGATACTTATTTTATTCACTGCCGTACCGAATATTTTAAGTCCATCAATAGAGTTCAGTTTTTCAGTGGCATAATACAAAAGTGATTTTTCATAACGGGCAATTTTATCAATACCTATTGATGATATGTAATCAAGTGCAGTTTTAAGACCTATTGCCCCAACATAATTAGTGGTACCGGCTTCGTATTTGTACGGGAGTACATTATAGGTGGTTTTTTCAAAGGTCACATTGTCAACCATATCTCCTCCTCCCTGGTAAGGGGGTAACTCTTCCAGCCATTTTTCTTTGCCATAAAGTACGCCAATGCCGTTGGGTCCGTATACCTTGTGCCCTGAGAAGGCATAGAAATCGCAATCCATTTCCAGTACATCTATTTTGCCATGTTGTATTGCCTGGGCTCCGTCGATGAGAACAGGAACATTATGCTGATGTGCCAGGCGTATCATCTCCTTTACAGGATTAATTGTACCCAGGGTGTTGGATACATGAGTGAAAGCAACTATCCGGGTTTTTTCAGTAAAAGAGCCTGTAAATTTTTCAATATCCAGTTCCCCGTTCCTGTTAAAAGGGAATATTTTCAGAGAAGCATTCTTTCTTTCACAGAGCATCTGCCAGGGTACAATATTGGAGTGATGTTCCATGCCGGAAATCAGTATCTCATCGCCAGCTTTAATGTACTTTTCACCAAATGAAAAAGCAATAGCATTAATTGATCCAGTTGCACCACTGGTGAAAATAATCTCGTTTGTAGAGCCCGCATTTATAAAATGCCGTACGGTTTCTCTTGCCTGTTCATAGGCTTCGGTTGATTTTTCGCTGAGAAAATGAACCCCACGATGAACACTGCTGTTTATTCCCCTGTAAAATTCTGAAATAGCATCAATAACGACACGGGGTTTCTGAGTTGTCGCACCATTGTCAAAATAGACAATTGGTTTACCATAAATCTTTGTCGAGAGAATAGGAAAATCCTTTCTGATCTGTGTGATCTGTATGTCTGACAGGGATTCCATTTCTATGCTGTTTGGGTTTGGCCGCAATTCATAGAGCAGTTATTACACCTGGAAAATTCTCCACGCAGGCGTTTTCCTACTAAATGACTGATTCTGTCTTTAAGGGGGATTATATTGATTTTATCAATTACTTCATAAACAAAAGCTGTAAGCATTAGCAAACGTGCCTCTGACAGTGGAATGCCCCTGCTTTGAAGGTAAAATAATGCATTTTCATCCAGTTGGCCGGTTGTTGCACCATGACTGCATTTTACATCATCAGCATATATCTCGAGCTGGGGCTTGGAATTCATTTTTGCATCATCAGATAGCAGTATATTATTATTGGTTTGGAATGCGTTGGTTTTCTGGGCATCCTTCCTTACCAGGATACGTCCATTAAATGCACCCGTTGCTTTATCATCCAGTATACCTTTGAATAATTGCCTGCTGAAACAATTAGGTTTAGCATGATCGATAAACAGGTAATTATCGACATGCTGTTCCCGGTCACCCAAAAATAATCCATAGGAACTATTTTCGCATCCCTCACCATTAAGAGTGATATTTATGTTATTCCTTGTGAATCCTCCGTGAAGGGAAATATTGTTTGTCGTGACATGACTGCCAGCCTCCTGATTAATATAAAGGTTTGTAATCAGGTTGGAGTTGAGGTGTTCATTCTGAACCCTGGAAAAATAAAAATTAGTATTCTTGCCAGCATATACTTCAGTGACAGAATTGGTCAGAAACCTGAAGGGCGAAAGAGTATGATCACATACAATTATTTCTCCGCGTGAATTATCCTCAAGTATGAAAAGGTTCCGGTAATGTAACATGGTATCCAATCCAGTCATTGGTAAATTGACTACCTGAATAGGATTTCCCAGTTCAGCATCTTTAGGAAGATATACAAACAGCCCGTCCGTTGCAAATGCAGTATTCAGGGCAACGAGGCTGGAATTAACATGATCTGCTATTTTCGAATAGTACTGGCCCACAAGATCAGGATATTTTCGTGATGCTTCTGCAAGGCTTCCGATTATAATACCATTTTCCAGTTTCAATAATGAATTATCACTGCTGAAATAGAATCCGTTGAGAATAACCTCAAGCCGGGTTTTAAGGTTTGGAACATCACAGGTAAAAATATCCTCGATATTAAGATTGATTTTGCTTGGCATGACCTGCATCGAATACTCTGTTCCAAAAGCACTCGCCAATGGAGTATATTTATATGCCTCATCTTTCCTGTCAGGAAGACCCATCACTATGAAATTATGAATAGCTTCCTTTCGCAGGTCGCCGATAAATCCGGGAGATGCCGAAAGCAATCTGTCTTCATTCAGTTTAAACTGAGTTTCCAGAAACTTGTTTATTTCAATAACGTCCTGCATCATTTATGCCATTTTGAAATTACTGATCCTGCCCATTTACATAACTTCGGATCCATTCGTACCCTTTCTCTTCAAGTTTCAATGCAAGATCTTTTGAACCTGATCTGACAATTCGTCCATCATAAATAACATGTACATAATCCGGAATGATATAATCCAGTAACCTCTGGTAGTGAGTTATTACCAGGGTTGCTGTTTCTTTTGTTTTCAGGCGGTTTACTCCATTTGCAACAATCTTAAGTGCGTCAATATCAAGTCCTGAATCTGTTTCATCCAGTATAGCAAGCCGTGGCTCGAGAAGAGCCATCTGGAAGATCTCATTCCTCTTCTTTTCTCCACCTGAAAATCCTTCATTTACTGACCGATTGGTAAGTTTGGAATCGAACTCAATTAACTCGCTCTTTTCTCTCATATATTTCAGGAAATCACCAGCAGAGAGCGGTTCTAATCCTTTGTGTTTTCGTATTTCATTCACCGAAGTTTTCATGAAATTTACCATGCTTACTCCAGGTATTTCCACCGGGTATTGAAAACCGAGAAAAATTCCTTCCCAGGCACGTTCTTCAGGGGTCATTTCCAGGAGATTTTTCCCAAGGTATGTAATCGAACCATGAGTAACCTCCATGAAATCCCTTCCGGCAAGTGTGGAAGCCAATGTTGTTTTTCCGGATCCGTTAGGTCCCATAATAGCATGTACTTCTCCTGGTTTCACTTCGAGATTAATACCGGATAAGATCTCCTTTCCGCTTACTGTAACTCGTAAATCTTTGATCTTTAACATATTACTTCATTGTTACACTGTCATACTGTTTTGAGACATTTAAGTGCATTTGAGCACATTTAAGGCATTTGTTTACCCGACGCTTCCTTCAAGGCTTATCTGTAACAATTTCTGAGCTTCTACTGCAAATTCCATTGGCAGTTTATTCAGGACTTGTCTTGCGTAACCGTTTACAATCAATCCAATTGCATTTTCAGTATCTATACCTCTCTGGTTGCAATAAAATATCTGGTCCTCACTGATTTTTGAAGTTGTAGCCTCATGTTCGACAATTGCAGAACTGTTATCTGTTTCAATATATGGAAAAGTGTGCGCCCCGCATTTATCTCCCATAAGGAGACTATCGCACTGCGAAAAATTCCTTGCATTCTCAGCACTTTTAAGTATTCTGACCAGTCCCCGGTAACTGTTCTGTCCATGTCCGGCTGCAATACCTTTGGAAACAATTGTACTTCTGGAATTTTTTCCAATGTGAATCATTTTTGTTCCCGTATCCGCCTGCTGGAAATTATTAGTCACGGCAACAGAATAGAATTCACCTGTTGTATTATTTCCACGCAAAATACAGCTGGGATATTTCCACGTGATAGCTGAACCGGTCTCGACCTGAGTCCATGAAATTTTCGAGTAATCACCCTTGCATATACCTCGCTTTGTGACAAAATTGAAAACACCACCTTTTCCATTCTTATCACCGGGATACCAGTTCTGAACGGTGGAGTACTTGACTTCAGCTTTTTCAAGCGCGACAATTTCTACAACAGCTGCATGGAGTTGGTTTTCATCCCTCATTGGTGCTGTGCAACCTTCAAGATAGCTGACATAACTTTCTGCATCCGCCACGATTAGTGTTCTCTCAAATTGTCCGGTATTAGCTGCATTGATCCGGAAATATGTTGATAATTCCATTGGGCATCTGACTCCCCTTGGGATATAGCAGAATGAACCGTCACTGAAGACAGCTGAATTAAGAGAGGCGAAGAAGTTATCTGTATATGGCACAACACTGCCGAGGTATTTCTTGACGAGGTCGGGATGATTGCGTATCGCTTCACTCATGGAACAAAAGATAATCCCCAGTTCTGCGAGGGTTTCAGAGAAAGTTGTCTTTACTGATATACTGTCCATTACCGCATCAACTGCAACTCCTGTAAGACGCTTCTGTTCATCGAGGGGAATACCCAGTTTCTCAAAGGTTGCACGCAGTTCAGGATCAACATCGTCGATACTTCCGGGACCAGGTTTTTGTCTGGGAGCAGCATAATAGATTATATCCTGATAATCGATTTCAGGAATACGGAGATGGGCCCAGGTTGGCATTTTCATTTTTTGCCACTGGGCATATGATTTCAACCGCAATTCGAGCATCCAGTCAGGTTCTTTTTTTAGTATTGAAATCTGACGAATAATGTCTTCATTTAGACCCTTCGGTAGAGTATCTGTTTCAATATCTGTATAGAATCCGTATTTGTAATCCGACCTGGTTAATCCATTTAATATTTCTTCCTGATTATTTTTCATCTGTGAACAATCAAACAAAAAATTACTCTTATTTAGAATTATTCTAAATAAAT
>CAZEKO010000064.1:0-9966 GCA_964512775.1 uncultured Bacteroides sp.
AAATTTCAAAAACCTATTCCTATGGCGATAGCGGGATTAATAACCAGTGTATTGGGTGGTGTAGTACTTTCTTTGATTATGGCTGCAATATTTAAAAAGGAAGAAGCATAAAAAATTCTTTCAACCTGTCAGAATAATTTTCAATGGATCTATCCATAGTCATTCCCGTTTTTAATGAGCAGGATTCTTTGCCTGAACTTATGGATTGGATAAGTAAGGCGATGAGTAATTCCAAAATCAGATATGAGGTTATTATGGTTGATGATGGAAGCTCAGATAATTCATGGAAAGTAATTCGGGAACTCGCAAATACTTATGACCCTATAAGAGGAATTCGTTTTAGAAGGAATTATGGAAAAGCTGCGGCTCTTCAAAGCGGATTTGAGACTGCATCAGGAGATGTTGTGATTACAATGGATGCAGATTTACAGGATAATCCTGAAGAAATACCCGAACTGTACAGGATGATCATTGACCAGCACTTTGACCTGGTATCAGGCTGGAAAAGAAAACGACATGACCCTTTGACTAAAATCCTTCCCAGTAAACTCTACAACCGGACTGTCAGAATGGTTTCGGGCATAAAAATTCATGACTTCAATTGCGGACTTAAGGCTTACCGGCAGGATGTGGTCAAAAGTATCGAACTATACGGAGAAATGCACAGATATGTTCCTGTACTGGTCAAAAAAGCAGGTTTTACAAGGATAGGTGAGAAGGTGGTTCAGCACCAGAAAAGGAAATACGGAGTTTCAAAATACGGTTATAAACGTTTGCTTACAGGTTTTCTTGATTTGCTAACTATCCTTTTCCTGTCGCGTTTTGGTAAAAAACCTATGCATTTTTTCGGTTCTCTTGGGACACTTATGTTTATTGCCGGATTTTTGGCTGCAGCCTGGCTTGGTGCTGAAAAAATCTATTTTACTCTGAAACACATACCCAGGGTACGGGTTACTGAGAGTCCCTATTTCTACATTGCCCTTACTGCAATGATTATCGGATCTCAGTTATTCCTGGCCGGTTTCCTTGGTGAAATGATTTCCAGGAATTCATCAGATCGCAATAAATATCTTATCGCAGAGAAAATTAACTGATAAGGATTGAAAATAATAAGCATTGGACCTGCATTCCCATTAAGGGGAGGAATTGCTAATTTTAACCTGGCACTTTCCCGGGAATTTGCCAAATGCGGTCATAATACGGAAATCATATCTTTTTCATTTCAATACCCCCGGTTTTTATTTCCTGGAAAAACCCAGTTCGAGGATGGAGCAGTACCTGCAGATATTAAAATAAAATCCCTTATTAGTTCGATCAATCCAATTAGCTGGTACAGGACTGCCCGGTATATTCGCAATTTTGATCCCAACCTGGTGGTAATTCATTACTGGATGCCATTTATGGCAATCTCACTGGGGAGAATTTTAAGGATTATCAAAAAAAGGGAACAGATTAGAGCGATTGCCGTTACACATAATATAATACCTCATGAAAAACACGCCGGATGGAAATTCCTGACACGGTACTTTCTGAGATCATGCGATGGATTTATAACTATGTCTTCAACCGTTACAGATGATTTGGCCGCATTTCAGCCGAATGCTATTTCAGCCTGCATCCCTCATCCCATATATAATATTTTTGGCGAGAGAGTTTCCAGGCAATCTGCTGCGGAATTTCTGAAACTACCGGCAACTAAGAATTACCTGCTGTTTTTTGGGCTGATACGCAGGTACAAAGGACTCGAGCTCCTGCTGAAAGCACTGCCTTACATTCTCAGGCAAATTAAGGATATTAAACTCATCATCGCAGGGGAATTTTATTCAGACAAAGAGGAGTATTTTGCCTTAATAAATGAACTTCATATAAGGGAACATATCCATATTATGGACAGGTTTATCCCTTCGGAAGAGGTAAAATATTATTTCAGCCTTGCTGATCTTGTCGTTCAGCCGTATCTTTCTGCAACACAAAGCGGGATTACCCAAATAGCTTACCATTTTGAAGTGCCAATGGTCGTGACGGATGTAGGAGGCCTTGCTGAACTGGTTCCAGATTCCAAAGCAGGATACGTAGTGCCGGTTGACTATCAGCAGGTGGCTAAGGCAGTGATTGATTTTTTTGAGTTCAATAGGTCCGGACAATTCCGGGATGGGATTAAGGAAGAGAAAAAGAAGTATACCTGGGCAAATATGGTAATGGGAATCCTGGAACTGTCAGATAAAGTTGGACAAAAAAGAAAAGAATAATAATATAGTATTGTTTATAGACTATCCTTCTTTAACATACCCAATACTATCCTGTCAATAGGGAAAGTCAGATCTTCTGTCACCATTTTTCTTAAATCTGCCCAGCGAAAAGACTGATTTCCATTTTTCATTTCGCGAAAATCGAAAGGTTTTGTGGATATTTTGAACCTTACGGGTTCAGTAAAGCGGGCCAGGTAATAAATGCTTATAAGCTGATGATCTTTGAAAAACAATGATCTCTGAAAAAAATCTGTCGTGTAATAATGCCTGATTATTTCAATTTCCTGGCTGAATTCTTCCATAGCCTCACGTCTTAAACAATCTGCCGGCCCCTCCCCAAATCTTAGTCCGCCACCCGGGAATTTGGTCATTTCCATATCCATCATGTATTCATCGCTGATTAAGACATAATAGCTATCCTTCATGATGATAGCATAGACGCGGATGTTGAAATTATTTATGTCAGTCTCCATTTGATCCAGTTTCTGATCTGATATAATCAATGATATTCTTAATATCATCTGGTCGAAACCAGATGATTGATTTATCCCTGTTGAACCAGGTCATCTGCCTCCTGGCATAACGTCTGGTATTTCTTTTGATCAGTGAAACAGCTTGTTCCAGTGTAATCTTTCTGTCGAGATAATCAAAGATTTCTTTATAACCAACAGTATTCAGTGCATTAAAGTTTCTGATATGATATAGCGATCTTGCTTCATCAATCAGTCCATTTTTAATCATATTATCCACACGAAGATTAATCTTTTCATGTAATTCATTACGATCCGGATTTAATCCTATTTTCACTATTTTAAAGGGCCTTTCCTTTTTTGGTCCGGTCAAAAAAGAAGAATATGGAATCCCGGTCATAGCAGATATTTCAAGAGCTTTCAGCATTCGTTTGTGATTTTTCAGGTCGGCTTTAGCATAATATACAGGGTCCAGTTTTTTCAGTTCAAAGCGAAGGCTTTCGATCCCTTCATCCTTAAGTTTTTGCTGGTATTTTTCCCTTACAAGTGGATCGATGTCAGGCAAATCATCAATTCCACGACAGACAACATCGATATACATACCTGATCCGCCAACCATAACTACAATATCTTTTGCAGAAAATAACCTTTCAAGGACTTCAAGAACTTCCTGTTCATACATGCTGACATTATAATAATCTTGAACGGAAATTGTCTGAATAAAATGGTGAGGTACACTTTTAAGTTGGTGTATATCAGGGACAGCAGTGCCAATTTTCAGTTCTTTAAAGAATTGGCGTGAATCAGCAGAGATGATCTCAGTCTGAAATATTTTTGCGATTTGAATCCCTGCAGCGGTTTTTCCTGATGCGGTGGGGCCAAGTATGATAATCAGATATTTATTCTTCAATTGGCTCATCATCACCGGGGAAGTTTTCATCAGTGTCAGCATCATTCAAATAATCAATCCCCCGAAAAATCTCGTCCAGCAATATCTGAACCGGTGGCGATCCCTCCGACAAAGTACAGATTGGATATGATTTTGAAGTAACTGCATCCCTGATATCTACTACTTCGATAAAAAAAGCTCTTTCATTGAAAATATCGAAGATATATAGTAATTTTTGTCTCAATCCGGATATGTGACGTGAAAGGATTGAATTATCCATTACCAGAATATTCTTTCCCAGATCTTCGGATAATTCAAAGAGAGTGATTTCATTTTCCTTTTCCCAATCATTATTACAAAGAAAAAAAGATGCTATTTGTGAAGTATCATAATTGCAGTTTTTTTGTATGGCTAAATGAAGATCATAGAAAGTCTGCTCCGAACTAATTTCAAAGTCCCTGATAAAGTCATCATTTTCACTTGATAACAGCCTGAATTTAAAAATCATGGCCTGTTTTTTTACAAGTTAATCAAAAAATCAATTGTATTAATATTATCCGCATAATCCCATAGTTCAGGAAATTGTGTTTTTCCGAATGAAACGGTTTTCAGCCCGGGAATTTCATTCGCTGCAATGCATTGTAAAAAACTGCTGTCTGAAACAAGTTTCTCAGCAAGTTTTTCTAATGATGAATAAAAGTCATAAAACAAAACGCCAACAGGAGAGTGATAGGTTTTATCCTGTTTGAGAATGAGGAAGCCATTATCGTAATGAGGAATTTTATTAAGCAGGTACACTGATCTGTAATACTGGAAGTTATTCATATATTTATTGTACTCTGTGACATACGAAAATTTTTCCAGTGCCTCAAATAGCTTGTTGAATTCATACTTGTCCGGAACAAATACTTTTGAAACATTCCGGCAACCCAGTCCAAAATATGTGAAAATATCATCCCCAAGGCTGGCAAGTTCATCCGGTGTTTCATTCCCCTTTAAAATTGCTACGCCATTTCTGTTTTTTCTGAAAATATGCGGATATTTCCCGAAATAATAATCAAAATACCTGTAGGTATTATTGCTTCCTGTTGCAATTATTGCATCTATTCCATATAATTTCTCCTCTGTAAATTCAATATTTTCAAAAAGATCTTTATTTATTACTGAAATTATGTTGGAAACCATTGGGAGAAGTCGGTCATCTCTGGATGAGAGCTTGCCAATAAATTTATGCCCGGTTATAAGAACCGAAAGAAAGTCATGAAATCCGACAAGGGGAAGATTTCCTGCCATGATGACTCCTATTTTCAAAGGAATCTTTGGTGACAGAGATTCAGGGTTCCATGGCTTAAGCCAGGAAATAATATTTTTACGATACAGAATTTGGCTGATTCCCGAAAGAGCAGTCAGGATGTTTTGCCGGGTGAACCAGCGATTTAATATACCAGCTTCTTCAATAGAGGTCTCAATAATATTATTCAGGGTAGCCGTGCTTAAGGGACCATCTTTGGATATTGGCCTTTTCTGGGATCGTAATGATTCCAGATATTCTTTGATTATCCGGCCAAGCTGGTCAAATGTTTCGATCCTGTCCTCTAAGGTCACCTAACAAAAGTTAATGTATATAATTATCCCAGGGGATTTTATCGAATATTGTTCCAATTGCACCTCCAATGATGACAAAGTAGATAAGTCCGATAAACATTAGCAATCCATTTATCACAATCCCAATTATAGCACAGATCTTGCCTGCATTAATATTCTTGAATGAACTTTCGATGTACTTTGTTGGATTTGCCTGGTACATTTCAATTGCTTTTGGAGCAATCGCAAGGGCTACAATACCAAGGACCAGGCCGACGATTGCAAAAATACCACAACAAAAGCCTACTACAATAGAAAAAATTCCGAGCAATAAAATGGTATTAGCATTTGGAAGTGGAATAGGTGCCGTAACATTTTTCAGATTATTTGTTTCCATATTTAGTTAAGTTTAAAGGGTTATCAGTTTATATAAATAATGAAATGCGATAAGTGATACATTAAATATAAACATAATTTTCAATATCAGGGCTCCATGTCTGAATCTGAATGCGAGGTGAAGAGCGAGATACGCAAACATAGAAATAATTGGAAGTAATGCAGGGTACAGGCATATACTCTCAAGGATATTCCCTTTAAGCAATTCTATTATACTTCTCTGTAATCCACATCCCGGGCAGTCAATCCCGAAATGATCCCTGAAAGAGCAGGACTGCTGATGTGATTCAAGCCATTCAATGACTTTTTTCAGCATGAGGTCAGATGTTGCTTATTGTTTTTGCTTAATAAGGTTGAGTGCTGATCCAGCCCTGAACCATTCAATCTGTTTTTCATTATAGCTGTGCGATGCTGGAAACTCATCTGTACTACCATCATTATGGGAAAGGACAATTCTCAAAGGTTTCCCCGGAGTGAATTCAGTCAATCCTTTCACACTTATCAGGTCGTCTTCGTGGATTTTATCATAATCTTCCTTGTTCGTGAAAGTCAATGCCAGCATACCCTGTTTTTTCAGGTTCGTTTCATGAATGCGGGCAAATGATCTTACCAGGATGACCTTAACACCCAGGTGCCTGGGCTCCATAGCTGCATGTTCCCGTGATGAACCTTCTCCGTAATTTTCATCCCCGATTATAATAGTATCAATACCTGCCTTTTTGTAAGACTTAGCTGCCTCAGGTACTGGATCATATTTACCAGTCAGATGATTTTTAACGCTGTTAGCCAGGCCATTAAAAAAGTTCACTGCCCCGATCATCAGATTATTAGAGATATTATCAAGATGTCCACGGTACCGAAGCCAGGGGCCTGCCATTGAGATGTGATCGGTGGTACATGTTCCCTTGACTTTAATAAGCAGTCTCATTTCTTCCAGATCTTTTCCATTCCATGGATCAAATGGTTGCAAAATCTGAAGCCGTTCCGATTCAGGATTCACAATAACTTCGACTTTTCTTCCATCTTCTGCCGGTGGGATATATCCATTGTCTTCAAAGGCAAAACCTTTGGCTGGCTGTTCAAGGCCAGCAGGCTCATCAAATTTTACCTTTTGACCCTTATCATTGACAAGAAAATCAGTGACAGGATTAAATGTAAGATCCCCCGCGATAGCAAGAGCAGTGACTATTTCCGGGGAGCTTACAAAAGCATGAGTATTGGGATTGCCATCATTTCGTTTGGCAAAGTTCCGGTTAAAAGATGTTATGATTGAGTTTTTCCCCTGTTTATCAGCATTAAGCCTTGCCCACTGACCGATGCAGGGACCACAGGCATTGGCAAGTACAACTCCTCCGATATCCTCAAAGATTTTCAGTAGGCCATCGCGTTCAATCGTATACCTGACCTGTTCAGATCCGGGAGTGATAGTAAACTCTGACCTGGCTTTGAGACCTTTTTCCAATGCCTGTTTTGCTATGGAAGCGGCCCGGGAGATATCTTCATAGGATGAGTTGGTACAAGATCCGATAAGTCCGACCTCCAGTTTGGATGGATAGCCATTTTCCCTGACTGCATTGGCGAATTCAGAAAGTTTCCATGCACGATCCGGTGTGAACGGCCCATTAATATGGGGTTCAAGAGTTGACAGGTTTATCTCGATAACCTGGTCAAAATACAGTTCAGGTTTAGAGTATACTTCCGGATCGCCGGTCAGTTGATCCGCTATCCGGTCGGCATCAGCAGCGACTTCTGCCCTCCCCGTGGCTCTTAAATAATCGGCCATTTTTCTGTCGTATCCGAACAGAGAAGTTGTTGCCCCGATCTCCGCCCCCATATTACAAATTGTACCTTTTCCTGTACATGAAATACTTTTAGCTCCGTCCCCGAAGTATTCAAGGACACATCCTGTTCCACCCTTGACAGTAAGGATACCTGCCACTTTAAGGATGACATCTTTGGCTGATGTCCATCCACTTAGTTTCCCGGTGAGCTTAACACCAATTATTTTTGGGAATCTTAGTTCCCATGGCATTCCTGCCATTATATCCACTGCATCTGCACCGCCAACACCAACAGCAAGCATTCCAAGTCCTCCTGCATTAGGTGTATGAGAATCGGTTCCTATCATCATCCCTCCCGGGAAAGCATAGTTTTCGAGAACAACCTGGTGGATTATCCCTGCACCGGGTTTCCAGAAACCAATACCATATTTATTTGAAACTGATCTGAGAAATTCAAAAACTTCATGATTGGTTTCTTTTGCTGTAATCAGGTCCTGTTTTGCTCCATGCTTTGCCTGAATCAGATGATCACAATGAACTGTGGTTGGGACAGCCACTTTATCCTTCCCGGCCTGCATAAACTGAAGAAGTGCCATCTGTGCGGTTGCATCCTGCATGGCCACGCGATCAGGTAAAAATTCGACATAATCATAACCACGCGCAAAATCTTTTTGTACCTGACCTTTATCAAGATGAGCGAAAAGGATCTTTTCAGTCAGAGTAAGGGGTTTTTTAATAATTTTTCTAATCCGGCTGATTCGTTTTTCCAGATCCAGATAAAATGCATCAATCATTTCAATATCAAAGGCCATAATGATTATTTGTTTATAATACAGTATGTATTTGATAATAATTTGCAAATATAAATATTTAAGCTGGGATGCTCAATAATCACCTGAATGAAGATATTGTAAGGATGATTTAATTATTTTCGTATTTTTATGACAAATTGTATAGTACAGTTTGAGGTTAATTTTTTTTGTAAGCAATGAAATTTTTTGGATTATTGGGGGAGAATCTCAGGATTAGTACGAAATCTATCCGGTCAAATATAGTCAGGGCTATTCTGACAATGTTCATCATTGCTTTTGGTATTATGGCTCTGGTTGGTATTCTCACGGCAATAGATGCAATTAAAAATTCCATTACATCTGAATTTGCCAGGATGGGATCAAACACTTTTACAATTGAAAGCAGGAGTATGAATGTACATATCGGAGATCAACATTACAGAACGAAAAATCATCAATATATATCCTACCGGCAGGCACGGGAGTTCAAGGAGTCATTTACTTTTCCTGCAAGTGTATCTCTCTGGACATGGGCATCGGGTGCTTCAACTGTCAAGTATGAATCAAAAAAGACCAATCCAAATATTCCGGTTATGGGTGTAGACGAAAATTATTTACTTACAGCCGGGTATGAAATTGGGGAGGGAAGAAATTTTACAGCTCACGAGGTAGAAATGAACCGGACCTATGCAGTTATTGGGCAGGACCTGGTAAAAAAATTATTTGATAAAAATCAATCCCCACTGGATAAGATAATTACTGTGGGTAGTGGCAAATTTAAAGTCATCGGTGTTCTTGCGAAAAAGGGTTCGAGCCAGGGTGGAGAGGGTGACAGGATATGTTTGCTGCCCTATACGAGTGTAAGGCAATATTTTTCACGTCCACGCATGAGTTATTCTATTAATGTAATGCCTAATAATCCTGAACTGCTTGATGCCGCGGTAGGAGAAGCAGAAGGTGTATTCAGGATTGTACGCAATCTGGATCCTGTTGATGAATCAGATTTTAATATTACCCAAAGTGATAGCCTTGCAAATATGTTGATAGAGAACCTTAAATTTATTGCTATTGCTGCAATGATTATTGGTATAATAACACTTGTTGGTGCTGCTATCGGACTTATGAACATTATGCTTGTTTCTGTCACTGAACGAACCAGGGAAATTGGAATCCGGAAAGCTATCGGTGCCAAGTCAAAAACGATCAAACAGCAATTTCTTTTTGAAGCCATTGTAATCGGACAAATGGGAGGTATTTTAGGAATAATCCTCGGAATTCTGATTGGCAATCTGGTATCAATGATTATCGGTTCTACTTTTATTATACCATGGGCCTGGATCCTGCTGGGGGTTGTATTATGTTTTATTGTCGGCATTATTTCAGGGTATTTCCCTGCGCAAAAAGCCAGCCAGCTTGATCCGATCATCGCTTTAAGATATGAATAAAACAGGATAATAATTTGCAATTATATGAAGCCCTTATTAATCGCACCTACATTCAGTACTCCATCTGTCAAACTGGATGCAGAATCAGGCTTGTTACAATTTGAAGGAAGGTCAATTCCTGAGGATGCTGAAATTTTTTATGGACCAGTACTTGCATGGCTTGAAAACTACTATAACAATCCCGCTCCAGTTACCAGCGTTGATATTAAGCTTGAATATGTGAACAGTGGTTCCTCAAAATATTTGCTGGAATTATTCAGGATTGTTGGCAGGAATTATAGAAATGGCCATGAATGCCTGGTTATATGGTATTACGAAGAAGAGGATGAAGCAATCCAGGATCTTGGGGAACACTACAAAA
>CAZEKO010000065.1:0-9963 GCA_964512775.1 uncultured Bacteroides sp.
GTAAAAATTCCTGTATCTACTGCAATGGCTCCTGGTTCCGTAATAAAACCCCTTTCAAAACCTACCAGGGAAGGATCTGTTTCATGTTTGTACAATTCATCATAAGAAAGGTTATGATAAATCTCCCTGACATTGACAATACCATATTTCCCAATGTCGGTAAGGATATCTGATCTGCTCATTTATATGTTTATTAAAACGTGGAAATCTGTATCGAGCCATTGTGCGGCTAAATATTAACGTTAGGAAGTAAAAAATAAAGAATTCTTTACTTTTGATCCTTAATAGCTGCCTGTGCTGCAGCCAGCCTGGCTATGGGCACCCTATAAGGTGAACAGCTCACATAATTCATCCCCACCCTGTGACAAAATTCTACAGAAGATGGTTCTCCTCCATGTTCACCGCAGATACCGACCTTAAGTTGTGGCCTTGTGGATCTTCCTCTTTTTGTTCCCATCTCCACCAGTTGTCCTACTCCTTCCTGGTCAAGAATCTGGAAAGGATCATATTTCAGGATTCCTTTATCGATATAAACAGGCAGGAATTTGCCCGCATCATCTCTTGAATATCCAAAGGTCATTTGCGTAAGGTCATTTGTACCAAATGAAAAGAATTCTGCCTTTTCAGCAATTTTATCAGCAACTAATGCAGCTCTGGGTACTTCAATCATAGTACCAACAAGGTATTCAATTCTGTCTTTCCTTTCCTCAAAAACCTTTTCAGCAGTTTGTCTTATTATTTCTTCCTGCATTTGATATTCTTTTAAGGTACCGGTAAGAGGTATCATTATTTCGGGAATAGCCCTGACACCTTTCTTTTTCAGATTTAGTGCAGCCTCAATAATAGCCCTGGCCTGTGTTTCGGATATTTCAGGATAGGTGTTACCCAGCCGGCATCCGCGATGACCAAGCATTGGGTTGAATTCATGAAGGTCGTCCACCTTAGTTTTAATCTGTTCCCTGGTAATCCCCATTTCGACTGCCATTTCCTGCTGATTTTCATCTTCATGAGGCACGAATTCATGCAAGGGTGGATCGAGCAGACGGACTGTGACCGGCAAATCATGCATTGCTTCAAATATACCCTCAAAATCCTCCCTCTGGATGGGAAGTAATTTTTTAAGAGCTTTTCTTCTGCCTGTTTCATCATCAGCCAGGATCATTTCCCTCATTGCTTTAATACGATCACCTTCAAAGAACATATGTTCTGTACGGCAAAGTCCAATTCCTTTCGCTCCAAAATTTCTTGCGATACGCGCATCTTTAGGAGTATCTGCATTTGTCCTCACGTACATACGTGTATATTTATCTGATAACTCCATCAGTTCTCCGAAATCACCACTCAGTTCAGGATCAACAGTTACAATCTGTCCATCATATACTTCTCCGGTTGAGCCGTTCAGGGAGATCCAATCACCTTCCTTAAGAGATATTCCATCAACATTCATAATTCTTGTCTTATAATCAACTCTGATTGATCCTGCCCCTGACACACAGCATTTACCCATACCGCGTGCAACCACTGCTGCATGTGATGTCATACCTCCACGTGCAGTAAGTATTCCTCTTGCAACGCTCATCCCTCTCAGGTCTTCAGGGGATGTTTCTATCCTGACAAGAACCACTTTTTTACCTTTTCCAGCCCATTCTTCGGCGTCATCTGCAAAAAACACAATCTGTCCTGTAGCAGCTCCGGGTGAAGCTGGTAAACCTTTTGCCAGTACCCTGGCTTTCTTGATAGCACTTTTATCAAAAACAGGATGTAACAACTCATCCAACTTATTTGGTTCATTCCTGAGAATTGCAGTTTTTTCGTCTATCTTACCTTCTCTGAGCAAGTCCATTGAAATCTTAACCATAGCAGCTCCGGTCCTTTTACCATTGCGGGTCTGCAGGAGCCAAAGTTTTCCCTCCTGTATTGTAAATTCCAGGTCCTGCATGTCTTTGTAATGATCCTCAAGCTTCTGCTGTATTTCATCCAGTTCTTTATATATAGCGGGCATATTTTCTTCAAGGCTTGGGTATTTTGTTTTCCGTTCTTCCTCCTTGACATTGGCCAGGACAGCCCATCTTTTTGAACCTTCTTTGGTAATCTGTTGTGGAGTACGGATTCCTGCCACCACATCTTCTCCCTGTGCATTGATAAGGTATTCACCATTAAAAATATTTTCCCCGGTACCTGCATCCCTTGTAAAGGCTACGCCAGTTCCTGAAGTATTACCCATATTCCCGAATACCATAGCCTGGACATTAACAGCAGTACCCCATTCCTCTGGTATATTATTTAACTTCCTGTAAAATTTGGCACGATCATTATTCCAGCTGTCGAAAACTGCCATTATAGCACCCCAGAGCTGCTCCCACGGATCATTGGGGAAATCTTTACCGGTCTTTTCTTTTACAGCTTTCCTGAACCTTGAAACGAGTTCTTTCAGGTCGTCGACTCCAAGATCAGTATCAAGTACGACTTTCTTTTCTTCTTTAAGATGATCTATAATTTCTTCGAATGGATCAACATCTTCTTTTGATGCCGGTTTCAATCCCAACACCACATCACCATACATCTGAATAAAACGGCGGTATGAATCCCAGACAAAACGTTCATTTCCGGTTTTCCGGACAAGACCTTTTACCACTTCCTCATTAAGACCCAGGTTGAGAATTGTATCCATCATTCCTGGCATGGAAGCACGGGCACCGGACCTGACGGAAACGAGACACGGATTGGCGCTATCACCAAACTTTGAATTCATAATTTTCTCAATGTTCGTGATGCCATCCTTAACATCAGCTGTTATTAACTTGACCACCTTATCTTTACCTAACTGGTTGTATTCTGTACAAACCTCTGTTGTGATAGTAAAACCCGGAGGAACCGGCACTCCAATACGATTCATCTCAGCAAGGTTGGCTCCCTTACCACCCAGCAGGTTTTTCATATCAGCTTTGCCTTCGGCAGCTTTGTTTCCAAATTTGTAAACTCTTTTTGTTTCAGACATTTCAATGATATTTTTTAAACCTACAAATGTATCTAAAAAAAATTAATTTGATTTTAATTTATGACCTGGGATGGAACCGTATGATTGCATCCCGGAGATATTGCCGGTCAAGGTGAGTATAAATTTCTGTTGTGAGAATGGACTCGTGTCCGAGCATTTCCTGAACAGCCCTGAGGTCGGCTCCTCCATCAATCAAGTGTGTGGCAAAAGAATGCCGGAAAGTATGTGGACTGATATTCTTCTTAATCCCTGATTTTTTCACAAGGTCCTTTATAATGGTAAAAACCATTACGCGGGTAAGTTTGCGGCCCCTCCTGTTCAGAAAAAGTATATCTTCACTTTCCCTCGAAATTACTGGCAGTTTATTCCTGTCAATAAGATAAAATCCTATCTCATGTATTGCTTTCGATCCAATCGGGACAAGTCTTTCTTTATCGCCTTTCCCAATTACCCTGATGAAACCCTGGTCAGTATAAACGTTTGACAATTTCAGCCCGATAAGCTCAGAAACCCTCAAGCCACAACTATATAAAACTTCAATCATCGTCTTGTTTCTTTGTCCTTCAGGTTTGCTTAGATCAATCTGACTTATAATCAGATCTATTTCTTCTACGCTGAGCACTTCAGGCAGCTTTCTTCCAATTCTTGGGGATTCCAGCAATGATGTTGGATCTGTTTCAATAATATCTTCCAGAAGAAGGTACTTATAAAAAGCCTTGATTCCGGATATTACTCTTGCCTGCGACCGAGCACTTAATCCAAGTTCGTTAAACCATTTAATAAATTCTTTCAAATGCGATAATGCTATACTCTCAGGTGGCAGGTCAAAATTCCTTATTTCCAGGAAGGAAGCAAGTTTTAATACATCACTGATATAAGCTTCTATTGAATTTTCAGACAGGGATTTTTCCAGTTTCAGAAAAGTTTTAAAACCTGATATTTGTTGTTTCCAATCCATCACAATGAAACAAAGAAACTAAAAATATTGTAATTTTGTATGTTCAACCAAGATGGAGGAGTTCTCTGATGGGAACAATGGTGTTAGCGGTCGTGATAACGTTGTGTTCATGGTTGCATCCTGTTCATGTTTCCCTTCTCAATGTTGACCTTGATCCGGAGAGCGGTAAAATAGAAATCGTTTTTAAGCTATTTTCGGATGATTTTGAACGCGTTATACTTCATAAATATAATGTTGATCTGGATTTAACCAGCAAGGTTGATCCTGGAGAAAAAGCAGATGCCATCCAAAAATATATTGACGAATCGTTTGAATTACGAATTAATGGCACAAAAATTGACAAATGGGAATATACCGGCAATCAGGTAAATGAAGAAGCTATCTGGTTATATTATAAAAATGTGTGGCCGGGGAAAATAGAGAAAGTCTCAATTACCAATGAGGCAATGATGGATCTCTATGAGGATCAAACCAATCTGGTTATTGTTACCTGGCGTGATAAACAAAATGGTTACCATCTGGACAATAAAAACCGGGATATTTCATTTATAATTGAGTAGATATATAAAACCAACTCTGTGCTGAAAGCAGCTCTTCATAAAATAAGACCATTATTTGCATTAAATGGAAACATGATAATGTCCGGGAAATATATGAAAAGGCTTTTTACATCAGTTTTACTATGTGTTTTTTTATACCCGGTGTTTGCAACGCATAATCGTGCTGGTGAGATTACTTTGACCCAGATAAGCGATTATACATATGAAATAACTATTGCCACATTCACCTATACTCTATCTGCCGCTGACCGGAATCAATTAGATGTAGATTGGGGAGACAATACCGTTTCTATCGCACCAAGGTTTTATAAAGTGACTTTACCAAATTTCTATTATCATAATAAATACAGGGCTTTACATACTTTTCCCGGGCCAGGTACATATACCATTGTGGTTCAGGACCCGAACAGGAATTTAGGTGTACAGAATATCCCGAATTCTGTCAACGTTATTTTTTCTATAAAAACTACCATTTCCATTAATCCTTCGATCGGAACGAACAGTACTCCTGTTTTACTGAATCCGCCGATTGATAAAGCTGCCCTGGGCCATATTTTCATACATAATCCTGCTGCATATGACCCTGATGGTGATAGTTTATCTTATGAATTAACAATTTGTACCGGAGAAAACGGACAGCCCATTAAAGGATATACTTTTCCAAGAGCCAGCGATACTCTCTTTATAGATAGTGTCAGTGGAGATCTTACATGGGATACTCCCGTCGATACTGGCATATTTAACATCGCCATAAAAATAATTGAATGGAGGAAAGGAGTAAGGATTGGTAGTATCAATCGGGATATGCAGATTCAGGTTTACAAGACTTCTAACAATCCACCTGAGAACTCTCCTTTCCGGGATTTTTGCGTTGAAGCAGGTTCATCAATAGAATATGATATAATTAGTCTTGACCGGGATAGTGATCAGATTACACAGACAGCAGCCGGTGGTCCTTTTGAACAGGAAATTTCCCCGGCAACCTTTCAATTACTTACCAGTGGACGGGGTTACGCAGTATCAAGGTTTTCATGGAATACGGATTGCGAACATGTCAGATATTATCCCTATGCTGTAATCATTAAGACCGAAGACAAAAATCCTGATATAAGCCTTGTCGACATCGATAACTTTTTTATTAAAGTAATAGGCCCTGCACCTGAATCACTGCAGGCAAATCCCACCAGTAATTCCGTCAGGTTGAACTGGCATGAATGTAATTGTCCGAATGTAACCGGTTATGAAATTTACCGGCGTGAAGGACCCTCTGGTTTTATTATTGATTCATGTAGTACAGGTGTCTCAGCATTTGATGGATTTATAAAGGTAGGTGAGACAGATGGACGAAGGGATACTCTTTTTACGGATAATAATAATGGTAACGGGCTCATCCAGGGAATAGAATATTGTTACAGGGTGGTTGGCATCTATTCTGGCACAACCCCTGGTTATCCATCAGAAGAAGTATGCGCTATTCTGATCCCAGGTACCCCTGCAATGATCAATGTAAGCGTTACACAATCATCTCAAAATGGTTCCATATTCCTCGCCTGGGCAAAACCCGAAGGACTCGATACAATTGGAGCAACCGGGCCGTATGAATATATACTTTACAGATACAATGACTTATGGGGGACTAATCTAATCGGTCAGCAATCCATAAAAACTAATGATCTGAATGATACAACTTTTACTGATACCCCTTTGAATACCCTTGTGTATCCATACTCATATAAACTGGAATTATACAATGATGATCCCCCTGATAATCGATTCCTGATTGGCAGTCAGGAAGTTGTATCATCAACATTCCTGGAAATTAAACCTGCCGATAACAGGAATATAATCAACATAAGAAAAAATGTTCCATGGATAAATACTGAATATGTAATTTACAGGCAACGGATAAATTCTTCTGAATATGATTCTATCGGAATTACTTTTAACGAGACATATATTGATTCTGGTCTTCTTAATGGCCAGGAATACTGTTACCAGGTCAAAAGTATCGGTTGGAGACCTATAGCCGGAAAAATTTACACAAGCATTAATTATTCCCACATTGCCTGTGCTACTCCAATCGACACTACACCTCCCTGCCCACCTGTGTTGACTGTTAATTCAATTTGTGACAGTCTGAAAAACGAATTAATCTGGACCAATCCTAACCGGTATTGTGCAGATGATGTTATTAAATACAGGATTTACTATTCCCCTACCCTAACAGGAAATCCGTATTTAATTGACAGTACTCTATTACCCAATGATACTTCGTACATTCATTTTCCTCCTGAATCGCTTGCAGGTTGTTATACCGTTTCTGCGGTTGATTCTTTTGAAAATGAAAGCGACCCTTCCGAACTTGTCTGTGTTGATAATTGTGTTGGATATGAGCTTCCAAATGTATTCACACCGAATGGTGACAGCGACAATGATTACTGGAAACCAACCAGGTCTTCCTTTGTTGAAAAAGTTGATATGAAAGTGTACAGCCGCTGGGGAATCCTGGTGTTCCAGACTAGTGATCCGGATATTAATTGGGATGGAAAACAGATGAATTCTGACAATATTGTTTCACCCGGGGTTTATTATTACATTGCCGATGTGTATGAAAACAGGCTTACAGGTCTTGAAGTCAGGAATATTGTCGGATTTGTATATGTATTTACAGAACAGAAAGCAAATAATCCGGCTATTGACTAATAAGTATATGAAATTTTGGTTTACGATATTATTTATTTCAGCGCTTCCGGTAGCTCTGCTATCCCAGGTTCAGGATCTTTTCCTTGATGGACGGGCTGAAATGAAAAAGGAGCATTACAATGAAGCCATTGGAACTTTTACTTCCGGATTATCATCGGACAATGTCACCGCCGATCTTCTGTTAAATCTTGGCCAATGCTTTTATCAGGTCAATGATTACAATTCTGCTATTCATTATTTACTTCTTGCTGACAATATGAAAAAAAACCTTGGCAGTTATTGGCTTGCCAAATCATATGCCATGGCAGGGAAAAATGATTCAGCAATAATCTATTTAAAAGCAAATTTATCATCAGCTTATAAACTGCCTGAAAGCACTATCAAGCTGGATCCTGCTTTTAATGACCTTGAAAATACAAGATTATGGAAAGATCTGTGGAGTCAGGAATGGTATGATGATTTTGAGAATCTGCTTGCTGAAATCAATTACCTTACACGTAAAAATGAATATGTTGAGATACTTGATCTAATTGATCAGAATCTTGCTAAATATGCGCAGAAACATCAAATTTATGCCGCACGGGGTAAAGTATTCCTGGATCTGAAAAATTTCAATACAGCCGTCACAGCTTATTCGCGTGCTATTGAAATCAGCGGGACACATCCTGAATATTACATTGACAGGGCAAAAGCTTACTCAAGTCTTCAAAAGTATGACCTTGCAGTCAGTGATCTGATCAAAGCATTAAACCTTGAGCCCGATAACTTTCCACTTTATGTTGAAAGGGGCCGTCTTTATAATAATCTTTCAAAGTTTAACATGGCTTTGGATGACATATCTTACTACATGACTTTTTTCCCCGAAGATATCCAGGCAATGTACCTAAACGGACAAATATATTATGATCAGGGCAGTTACCTCAAAGCCCTGGAATGGTTCAACAAATGCCTCTCCATTGACCAATCGGAAGCGAATTTTTATATTGCACGTGGGAATACATATTTAAGAACAAATACCTATAAGTTTGCCCTTCAGGATTATGGAATGGCACTTGATCTGGATCCAAAAAATCCTGATACTTATCTCAGTAAAGGATTGGCACGGTATCAATTAAATGATGCAGAAGGGGCATGTAATGACTGGCAAAAAGCAGCCCGTCTGGGTTCCGCAAAAGCTATCGAAATGCTGAATACCCGCTGTCAAAACCTGAAAAAGAATGGACGCTTATAAAGTGGATGGAAAAACGCAAGCTCAATACTGAGATAATCAGACGACTCAGATCGGATAAGTTAAGCCTGGTCGTTCCTGTTTTAAATCATTTACGCCAAAGTATTCATTCTGCAGCTTATCTTCCCGAAGTGATAAATTTGCTTCATGAGACTAATAACGAAGAGATCCGAAGGGAATTATCACTGTTTATGTGTGATATCAAAGATCCGGGGGGTATACCCCACATTATCGATGCTCTGAGAAATAACAAGTACAGACCAATATGGAATATTATTACTTCAGCATGCTGGCAATCAGGTCTGAATTACAGTGAAAATCTTGATACTTTCATCAAAATACTCCTGGAAGAGGATTATATGACTGCCCTTGAAGCGTTCTCCGTAATTGAACAGTCATTGCCTCACCTTGAAGCTCAAAAACTGGAACATTACCGGCAACAGCTAATGGAAGGCCTTGAGAAAGTAGCCAAAGAAAAAGCTCCCCTTGTTAGAGAAATGATCAAAATTATGAAAGATTAGTTTTAGTTTTTGTTAATGCTGAGAGGAGTAATATTTCATAAACTGTGCACGCTCGTAAACAGTCGGATTTTTGATATTACCGTAATTCATCTTCCCCCTGAATTGATCAGGACTTGAAAAACCATTCCTGGTCATCCATCCTTCCATCTGAACAAGTATTTCACGGATATATCCTGGACCTTTTTTATAAAGGACTGAACAGACCTGAACGGTTGCCGCTCCGGCCAGCAGCTGTTTAATGACAGCTTCTCCATCATGTACCCCGGTAGATGCAGCGACGTCAATTTTTTCAACAAAATGAGATACGATAGCTATCCATCTTAGTGAATTCCTTATTTCTGCAGGAGAACTAAAGACTTCAGATGTAACCACCTTACGTTCATCAATGTTTATATCAGGGGAATAAAAACGGTTAAATAAAACTACCGCTGAGATCCCCCTGTTATAAAGCTGATTAATCAGGTTAACAGGATTTGTAAAATTTTGTCCAAGTTTGAATATGATTGGAATACTGATCAATTTCCTGATATTGGCTGCCAGCTTAAGGTAAATTTCTTCATACGTCCGGGCAGGTGTGTCTTTATCTACAGGAAGAACGTACACATTTAATTCCAGGGCATGTGCACCTGCTTCCTCAATTTTTTTCGAAAAATCTACCCATTCGGATGAAGAAACACAATTAATACTGGCAATAACCGGTATTTTGACTGATTTTCTGACATCCTCAATCAATTTAAGATATTGATCAACGGAATTACTCCTGACATAATAGTTTAGATAATCTTCAGCCTGTGGATAATCCGTATGTTCGGTTAAATCAATTGCTTCATATTTAATCTGTTCTTCAAATAATGATTTCAGAACAACTGCACCAGCTCCTGCATCTTCCAGCTTTTTAATTTTATCAAGACTATCGGTCAGTCCGCTGCTGCTAACAATTATTGGATTTCTTAACGTCAGTCCTGCATATTTGGTTGTAAGATTTATCATAATTA
>CAZEKO010000066.1:0-9918 GCA_964512775.1 uncultured Bacteroides sp.
GCTAAAGAATGGAGATGGTACAGAATTTATCATTGATTCTATTCAATTTGACCAGGAAATTCCAGAATATATTTTTACTAAAGCATCGCTGAGATAATAAGTCGCCAAGAGGTTATAAATTGACAGTAGACTATAGTTATTTACTATTAAGACATATCCGCGATATTTATCAAACCACCAATTGGTATAACATCAATATCTCTTCTTTCCATCGGCTTTCATCAGGTGTTTCGAGTATCATTGGAATATCATCAAAACGTGCATCGTTCATGATCCTTCTGAAGACCTCTTCACCCAGCAAACCCTCCCCGATCTGATCATGGCGGTCAACCCGGCTGCCCAGATCTTTTTTTGAATCATTCAGATGAAGCCCCTTCAAGTATTTGAAACCAATTATATTTTCAAATTGCAGAAAAGTTTTCTGGTATCCATTCTCAGATTTAATGTCATAACCGGAAGTATATGCATGACATGTGTCAAAGCAAACTCCAACGCGGGACTTGTCTTCGACCAGATCAATTATAAAACGGATTTGCTCAAGTGTATATCCCACATTACTCCCTTGTCCTGCAGTATTTTCAATAACTGCTGTAACACCATTAGTTTTGTCAAGGACTATATTGATTGATTCGGCAACTATCTTCAGGCATTCTTCCTGGGTGATCTTTCCCAGGGAACTGCCCGGATGAAAATTGAGACGGTCAAGTCCAAGCTGTTCACACCGTTGCATCTCATCCAGAAATGCATTCCTCGACTTTTGTAATCCCTCCTTTTCCGGATGACCAAGATTGATCAGGTAGCTGTCGTGGGGCATGATCTGGCTGGGCAGATAACCATATTTTTTACAGTTCTTCTTAAAACTATCTATATTAGCCTTTGTGAATGGAGCAGACATCCATTGACGCTGATTCTTTGTAAAAAGTCCAAATGCCTTTGCCCCTATGTCATGGGCATTTATCGGCGCATTTTCAACACCACCAGTAGTACTTACATGTGCACCTATATATTTCATATTTTGAATTTGTAATAAATTTAATAATTTGGCTGTATTAAAGATATATATTTAAAAATTTGTGAATCAAGTATTATGAAAACAGGCTGTAGAATAATCTGGTTATGTCTCGCAGTTGTAATTTCAACGTCCTGTCAGCACGATAAAAAACAACAGGGGACCACCAGGTTGCCTATAGATACCATTGGTTTTGCTCAGCACTCATGGCAAATGGATAGCATCATGGCAAGGATTGAAACGATGTATCTGTTTGAAGAGTACCACCCATGCGATAATAAATCGGATGACCCGGCTAAAATTGTTATTTCTCCTCATGATGATTACACATATGTGGGCCCAATATATCCCGCTGTTATCCATCAAATAAAATCTCGGATTGTAATAATGTTTGGAGTGGCACATAAAGCCAGTCTGTTCGGGCTTGAAGACAAGATAATATTTGACTCCAACAGTCACTGGAAGGGCCCGTACAAAGACACCCATGTTTCAGGACTCAGAGAAGAAATAATTGCTGCTCTTGATCCTGGAATGTATACTATCCATGATTCCATTCATGCAGTTGAGCACTCCCTTGAGGCCCTGATACCATACCTTCAGTATTTCAATAAGAAGGTAGAAATCGTGCCAATCCTGGTACCATCCATGTCATTTGACCGTATGAAATTAATTTCGGAATCTCTTGCAGATATAATCTATAAATTAGCAAAACAGGATAATCTTAAATGGGGCAAGGATTTTGCTATAATGATTTCCAATGATGCTGTTCACTATGGTGATGAAGACTGGGGCGGTAAGAATTATGCACCGTTTGGAACAGATACAGCCGGTTATTCTCAGGCTATAAATCATGAAACGAGGATCACTTCCTGTACACTATGTGGTACACTGAATCCTGACAGCATCAGGAGGTTCAATGAATTTACAGTTCAATCAGGCAATTTCAAGGAATATAAATGGACATGGTGTGGCAGGTATTCAGTTCCACTTGGATTACTTACCGGTTACCAACTGGCAGAAATGTATGGAGAGTCACTTTATGGCACAACCACCGGCTATATGACCAGTATTGACCATCCTCCGGTTCCTGTTGATGATCTTGGCATGGGGACTACAGCTCCTGCCAACCTCCGGCATTGGGTAGGATATGTGGGGATCGTCTATAAATAGTATAAAAGTTTATTTTTGTATTTTCTCATTTTTTAACATCCGGCATGCTAAAGTATTATTTATTAATCGCTTTTCGCAATATTGTGCGCTACAAAGCCTTCACTGCGATTAATATACTTGGCCTTTCCATCGGACTTGCATGTTCCATTCTGATATACATTTGGGTAAAAGATGAACTGAGCTTTGACAGGTATCATGAAAACGCCGAATATATATACCGGGTTTATGAAAAACAATATTATTCAGGAGAAGAAACATTCCTGGTTTTTGCTACACCCGAACCTCTCGCCAAAGCACTAAAACAAGATATTCCGGAAATTGTAAATGCTACCCGGCTGAATCTTTTCTGGGAGAAACTATTGGTGAGGTACGAAGATAAAGTTTTTAATGAAACCCGCGGATATGCAGCCGACCAGGAAGCTCTTGAAATGTTTACCTACCCTTTTATCGAAGGTGATCCTGCAACAGCACTGACTAACCCACACTCGATTGTTATGACCAGGAGTATGGCTAAAAAATACTTTGGAAATGAAAGTCCCCTTGGTAAAAGCCTGACTATCAATAATAAATATGTCCTTACAGTAACCGGAGTTATGGAAGACGTCCCTATGAATTCACATGTAAGATGGGAATTCCTTGTTCCATTCGAATTTATGCTTGAGGTATGGGAGTATCCTGAAGGATTGTGGAGCAGCAATTCATTCCGGACTTATATACAGGTTAGACCTGGCATTACCAAAGAAGAGGTCGAAAAAAAGATAATTGACTTTGTTCAGAAGCACCATGAAACTGACATTGAATTATATTTGCAGCCTTTGTTAAAAACCCATCTGCATTCGATCCAGGGAGGTGGACTTATCCAGTATGTAAATATTTTCACGATCGTTGCGGTCTTTATACTCTTTATTGCCTGTATTAATTTTATGAATCTTTCAACAGCAAGATCTTCCCGCAGGGCTAAAGAAGTAGGTATAAGAAAGGTTTCGGGAGCAACAAGGACCAAACTTATTGCTCAGTTTTACGGTGAGTCGATTTTTCTGACTTTAACGGCTGCCATAATAGCTGTTATCCTCGTAAAGCTCCTGATTGGTCCGTTTAATGAACTTTCCGCCAAGGAGCTGGAATTTCGCTTATCCAATCCGGTAATGATGGCAGTAATATGCCTGATAGTTCTTATAACTGCAATATTCGCAGGCAGCTACCCGGCACAGTTTTTATCCTCATTTAAGGCATCAGATGTTATAAAAGGAACATATCGTATAGGATCATCTTTTTTCAGGAAAATGCTGGTAGTCGTGCAATTTAGTATCTCTATTACTCTTATAATATGCACAATGATCATATACAAGCAGTTACAGCAGATAAGTAATAAAGACCTGGGATTCGATAAAAACAATCTCCTCTATTTTTCTCTTCGTGATTTCTCTAATTACTCAGCATTTAAGGAAGCACTTCTGAAATACCCGGGAGTTGAAAATGTGACAGCTACAAATCGGGTGCCTGTAACCATGACAAACTCATCATGGCGATATAGCTGGGAACAAAAAGATCCGGAACTGGAAATATTGTTCCAGCAGATATATGTCGATTTTGACTATACGGAAACATTCCGCATGGAAATAGTTGAAGGAAGGTCATTCTCTCCACAGTTCGCCACTGATACCGTCAACTTTATCATTAATGAGGAAGCGGCAAGGCGAATGGGAATTACCGGACCGATTGGGAAAATCCTGTATTATGGTAACAGCCAGGGACAGATAATAGGTGTCGCAAAAAATTTTAATTTCCATCATCTTTCAAGAGCAATTGATCCTGTTATACTGTCACTTGATCCTGATTATTTTACTGAAGTGGTGATACGTATAAGTCCTGATAACCATGATAATACAATCAAAGAAATCGAGAAGATCTGGAATAATTATTACACAGGTGAACCTTTCGATTACCAATTCCTGGATGAAGAATTAGACCAGATGTACAGGCCTGAACAACGAATGGGGATCGTTTTCAATCTTTTTTCTCTGCTGGCCATTCTGATTTCATGTATGGGACTTTTCGGTATGGCTTCATTTATGGCTGAACAGCGTACAAAAGAAATCGGTATCAGAAAAACTTATGGATCATCCCTATTTAATATCTTCATGTTAATAAATGGAAGATTCGTCAAGTGGATTTTGATTGCTAACCTGATTGCCTGGCCTGTAGCCTGGTTCTCAATGAATCACTGGCTTGAAAATTATGCATACAGGACTTCCATATCATGGTGGATTTTCCCTTTAGCAGCTGCGATTTCTATAATTATTGGATTTGTTACAGTAACTTATCAATCCCTCCGCGCAGCAGCGACAAATCCAGCCGAAACGCTTCATTATGAATGATTTACAAACCAGGGTATTAATCCAGAAGTTCTTTTATAGTATTCCCTGTAACCTCTTCTTCGTTGAAGCATCCTTTTGTCAGTCATCGGGACACTGATGAACAAGAAAAGCAACAGTATTACGACAGGACCTGGCAAAATCCACCATATGAGGGTATCTGAAGACAGGGAAAAAACAAATAATCCGATCCAGAACAGTACTTCCCCGAAATAATTCGGATGACGTGAATATTTCCAAAGTCCTTCGGAAAGAAATGGTTCCTCCCTGCCTTTTCGCAGATGCTTCCTTAGTTGCTGATCAGATATTGTTTCAATGATAATGCCGGTCAAGGTTATTACTACAGCAATCAGATCGACGATATTTAATGGCGAAGATATCATCATTAATGCAGGATATACAGAAATGCAGGCCAGAAAGACGACAAGTGTCGGGAATAAATGAATCCCTGTAAAACTTACGAACCAGTATGATGATGGGTATTTCTTACGAAAATTCCTGTAGCGCCAGTCTTCATCAATTAATCCATTCCATCGCCTGATCCAGTTCCATGTAAGGCGAACCGACCAGAATAAAACCAGACAGATGATCAGACTTTGCCTTATTATATTACCTTCCACAGGATTACCTGCAAATATCCAGTACAGAAAGATAGCCGGTGGGGCAAGGCTCCAGTAAGGATCATATATACTGGAATTATTTACCAGCATGCTGATCAGAAAAACAGTTACAGTTGCAAGAATATTAAGAATAAATGCGTATAATATCACATTATTGCCATAGAAAACCGACCCGAACAGATAACAGACGAATATGGCGGTAAAATATGCCAGAATACAAACAATTAATCCCGATCTTCTGTTTTTCCTGAAAATCATAATATTCGCTGAACTTTAATTCTTTTTCCCAAGCAAACCGCATGCAGCACCGATATCCTGTCCCCTTGACCTCCTGATACTGGCAGATATCCCGTTCTGTATTAACCGCTTTTTAAAATACCATCTCATATCATCAGGGGAGCTTTGTATTGTGCTTCCTTCCGATGAGTGATAACTCATCAGATTAACCCTTACTGCTGTTCCTTTCAGTATACGGATCAACTCATCAAGGTGTCTGATGGTATCATTAATACCCATTATCATTATATACTGGAATGTCACTCTTCGGTGTTTCTCCCATTTGTATGCCGCAACCAGATCCATTAGCTCCTGAATTGAATATTTTCCACCAGATGGGATAAATTCATCCCTTTCTTCATCGAAAGGGGAATGAATGCTTATCGCCACGTTGCATCTTGTACTTTTCAGGAATTCTTTAAGACGCGGCTTCAATCCAATTGTCGATACTGTAATATTTCTTGGGCTGAAAGAAAAGCCCCACTGGGCGGTCAGAATATCCAGAGCTTTTAACACGTTTTGATAATTATCCAAAGGTTCACCCATCCCCATGAAAACAACGTGCGTAAGGCTACCTGCTTCCTTAATTGATCCAACCTGGTTCAGAATTTCATCTGCTTCCAGATCACCGTGGAATCCCAGCTTTCCAGTATTACAGAAACTGCATGCCATCCTGCAACCAGCCTGAGATGATATACAGATAGTATGTCTTTTATTATCAGGTATATAGACTGATTCTACCGGGTATCCAGACCTCGTATTGAAAAGATATTTCCTGCTCAGATCTTCTGACAAAAATGATTGAAACGGTTCATAAAAACCTGGTGAAAAATTGTCTTTCATATATGCCCGGAGTACCTTTGGTAAATTGTCCATCTCCATAAAATCTTTTATCCTTCTGCGATAGAGCCAATAGGTTATCTTTTCAGCCGGGATGTTACTGAAACCAATCTCTTCAAGAATACTGGTTATTTCTGAATATGATTTACCTGATAAAGTTCCGGTTTTCAAAATACCTCCCCAGATTAAAACTCCCTGTACTTATGGTCGATCCATTCACCAGCGGTTTCCAGTGCATTTACCTCAATAGTTTTTTCATGAAAATATGGTGTCCACTTACCATCCTGGTAATTTGTGTATGATGTCCTCAAAGTTAATTTCTCATCCGGACCAATATTTTTGATCTTCATGTTTGGTCCATCCCATGCAAATTTCCTGTTCAATCCCTGAAGACGTATGGCAAGATTTCCGGCAACTACCATTTCAGTCAGGGGACCGGCAAGTTCAAAATCTGAAGCTGGATTTTTCCTGTTTTCAGGGCTTTCCTTACATGCCCTTATCCAGTCCATTTCATGCCTTCCCCCACCAAGTGGATGGTCAGGAATCCTTTCAATACTGACTGGCGGAACGGTATAACTCATATCTAAAGGAAGCAATTTAAAATTGGAACCATAATATTCAGAAATAATTTTACCCTTTGTACCGATATATAAATTACCACCATCCCATCCGCCCATGACTTCTCCATCCGGAAGTTCTTCAATACGGGGGGGCAATAATCCGCCATCGTACCATATCAGCTTGACCTCAGGGAGTCGAAGGTTTGGTAAAGGTTCCCTTTCGGGGAAAACATATTCAATCCAGGAGGTCAGTGGTGCACTTTCAGTGTTCACCGGTGATGAACTTGCCTGGAAAGAAATCGGGTAACCCAATTTCAGTGCATAAAAAGGAACATCAAGTACATGGCAACCCATATCACCCAGTGCCCCGGTTCCGAAATCCCACCAGGCACGCCAACTCCATGGAGTATATGCCGGATGGTAAGGACGGTACGGGGCTGGTCCAATAAATAAGTCCCAATCCAGGGTTTTAGGCACCTTGACTTCTTCCGATGGTCTTTCCATACCCTGTGGCCATATTGGCCTGTTTGTCCAGGTGTGTACTTCCCGAATCTCCCCTATCACACCTGACTGAATAACCTCAGTGAGTTCTCTTACTTTATCCGAAGAATGACCCTCAGTTCCCATCTGGGTGGCAACCTTGTATTTCCTTGCAAGCCTGGTTAGTTCGCGTGATTCCCAGATTGAATGTGTCAGAGGTTTCTGGACATACACATGTTTACCCATTTCCATGGCCAGTGCAGCCGGATGATAATGGGAATGGTCGGGGGTTGCTATTAAAACTGCTTCAATATCTTTTTGCTTATCCAGCATTTTCCTGTAATCTTTGTATTTGACTGCATCAGGATAAGTCTGGAAAACCCCTGCAGCATAATCCCAATCCACATCGCATAAAGCAACAATATTCTGGCCTACCATATTTGCCAGATTATCTTTCCCTTTTCCTCCAATACCTATTGCTGCAATGTTGAGCTTATCGCTTGGAGGAGTGTGCCCCAATCCCCCAATGACATGACTTGGTAAAATAATCAATCCGGCAGCAGCAGCGGATGTTCTGCCAATAAATTCACGTCTTGTGAATGAATCAGAAGGTCTCGTTTTATTTTTCATATTTAATTAATTAGGGTTATTATTTGCATGCAGTAAAGGTTTTGAACCACCTAAATTGACTGAGATCAGTACCTGTTGTGAATATTTAACCGATTGTTCAATGAAATGCAGTGAAAATACAATTTTACCCTGTACATTCTTCCTTCTGAACGGTTGCCAGAAAATATCCAGCCGTCCATACTCTTTTGCCTTATAAAATGAATCACCGTACAGGAATTCATTTCCCTGGCCTCTGTAATATGTTCCTTTTAATCCCACACTTCTGTAACCCAGGTGGGCTTGCGCAAGAAAACCCGCTGATGTCTCCCAGCCATTATACACCACTCTGATCCTGTCAAGGGAGACCAATACACCTCCGGAAATATTCATGGTATCAAAAAAAGTTAAGTTCGATAGATCTACTCCCAGGTTCACGTCATATCCTCCGTTATCTCTTCGATGAAAGTCAGGTGACACTGTATCAGGTCTGGCATAGTGCCCATTAAGAGCATGGTGGGTAAGATAAAGGATGCTATAATTAAGCCTCCCTGAAAATCCAAAAACGTATTGTTCTAAGTCAGTACTGGTTTTCCTGCTTGTCCAATCGATAAAAACATTTTCATAACCCCATCTGCCGGCATTATAACTCAGATATATTCCCTCCATTTCAGGCCTGTAATAATTTATGGTATCCGTCAGTAGTGCAAGTGGAAAGTCCAGAAGATCTCTCCGTGGAAAAGCACCTATATAAAAGTTGACCTGATTATAATGAAGCTGATAATATAAAACCGGAGAAGGTTTAATAGCATTATACGTACTGCCAAACTCGTACATATAATTAAATCCAGCACGTAACCGGTGAATCTGATCGATGTTTCCCCCTAACTCTAACCATGTTCTGGCTCCGAATATCGTCTGGGCATATTGTACGGAATTTTGATATTCCCGGTTATCCAGAAACCCGTCAAATCCAACAGCCCACTCCATTTCCTGTCCGGCAATCGGAGTGATCAAAATAATCATCATCAGGAATAATACAATTTTCTTCATGAGTGAAAATCAATATCACGAACTAAAATTAGTGTGATTTCATTTTAAAAAGCAAAAAAATACAGATAATTTCACAACATAATGAGCAGACATACAGATATAAAAATTAAGAAACAGTTTGACAAGATCTGTAAAAAAGTTGGTAAAACCATATTTGATTACAATCTCATTGAAGATAAAGACCGTGTGCTGGTTGGTCTGTCCGGTGGCAAGGATTCTCTGATCCTGTTGGAAGCCCTGGCAGACAGAAAAAAACACATGCCAGTATCATTTGAATTATTTGCCATCCATGTTTCAGCTATTAATGTTGGTTATAAGGTAGATACAGATTATCTCTCCAGTTTTTGTAAGGAAATAAATGTCTCATTATTCCTTGAGGATATAGAAGTTGACTTTACCCGGAAACCAGAAAAACCACCATGTTTTATTTGTTCATGGGAGAGGCGCAAGAAAATCTTTGCCAGGGCAAAAGAAATAAACTGCAACAAAATTGCACTTGGACATCATTATGATGATGCTCTCCAGACAATGCTAATGAATATGATTTATCATGGTTCATATAGTTCTCTGCCTCAGAAGCTATTGATGTTTAGCGGCCGTGTAAGCCTTATACGTCCATTGCTTATGATCCCTGAAAAAGAGCTTGCTTATTATGCTACTCTGCGTCATTTCAGGGAATATGAAAAATCATGCCCCTATGAGAATTCAACAAAAAGAAATGATATGAAAGACCTGTTGAAGTTACTTGAGAAGCTGAATAAGGATGCAAGAAAAAATCTTTTCAGGGCAATGGATAATATATATCCCGATTATCTTCCCCGAACGAAAAACTGATTGGGAATTATTATTCGGATTTCTTTAAAATTATTTTTTAAAGGTTTTTCTTATTCTGGCAAAATATTAATTCACTACTGCCTATTGTAAAAAGA
>CAZEKO010000067.1:0-4096 GCA_964512775.1 uncultured Bacteroides sp.
CAGTATTCAGTGCCTCATTTGTTTGTGCTGAAAATTAAAGGAATAAGTTCTATATTGCATCAGCCAATATCATTGACCACTTCACGCCGATTATAATTGACCATCTGCCTCCTGCTGTAAATGACTGTTAATATGTAAATTATACTATTTGATATCTGAGCGGCCGAATGTGGTCAACCTGTCTGGCTTTTGCAATTTTATGCAAGTTACGCCCTTAAAAAACCCAAGTCCTAAAAATCCAAGTCACCTTGTTACAAATCAAGGAGTAAAAATCCATAACTCAGATTACATTTTTTTGGAATAATTTTTGCTCATAACAGAATACGAGTGTTTACCCTGCCCTGAATTTATATCCTGTATTCTTGGTTCGCGACTGATTATTTAAATGATATTTGACCTTCGTTTCCTTGAATTGAAATGGTAATATTTTCAGAAATCTTAACTACTTTTCTACTTAAGAATTCTTTTGAAGTTTCAAATTTTATTGATTCAATGGAATTTTGATCCCCTGGCTGCCTCTCTATAATAAAAAATCTAAACTTGTCTGACGACATATATTCACTTTCATTGATTCTTTCATACCCAATCGTTTTAAAAAACTTTGTTATATATTCCTTTTCTTTCGGATTCAGTTTCATAACGATTCCGGAAAATCTTTTTATTATTCTATTTTCTTTTCCTGAAACATGTTTTTCAAGATATCTTTCGCGGGTCAATTCATCATTTTCTATTGTATATCCATGGTATTTAAAGTATTCGGTTTTGTATTCCATAATCCAAAACCAAATATGACATTGTGACAGAAACACAGAATCAATTATATTCCTATCTAAAACAGTTAAAGCATCGTACCAGGGAACCTTGACGCCATCCAGATTTCTTTCAAAATTTCTTATTCCTGTCTGATAGATTGTATCCAAATAGTTTTTCAATTCATTCAGCCCGTTAATTTTGTCAACGCTAAATGCGAGTGTCAAAAAACCCAGGTTTGGATCTTCTGCAGAGGTTTCAAACAATTCAAGATAATTGGATCGCCCATAAAGGAAATTTACCGTTGAAGTCGTTACACTATCAATTTTGGTCGTTCTTGTTTCTAATACACCAAGTGTGTCATTTACAAAAGAGGATTCTCTAAAAGCTTTTAAGTCCTGGTATTCTATGATAAAGGATAAATGATTGAATTTTACCAGGCATGTTTCCTGTCCAATTACACTTATGCTTAACAGGAAAAAGAATATTATACAATTTGTTGTCCTGATCATGTGCTTGGTATTTAATGGTTTCCCATTACTTTTTAATGCAAGTTACACCAATAAAAAGAGGAAGTCAAATAAATCCAAGTCACTGATTTATAAATCATGGCGTTAAATCCCTTTGACCTGAAGATAATTGGTCAGGGTAAGTTGACCCTGCATGATGGGAGTTAAACATTTGTCGTTTCCAAATGTATGTTAAGTGTTCTCAGACCTTCTTTTGAAGTGGTCAAAGAAGGACGGATTTTACACTGAAGCTGAAGAATAAGCGATCTTAAAAAGCAAAAGTATAAGTGTATTTAAGCAAGAATGTTCTGTTCTCATTTTCGTGATCGGCCAGAAAATTAGCTTTAACTGATGAGTCAATTCCTTCATTGTAAACAATATAAAAATCACTGCCTTCGCGAGCATTATAACGTACTCTGGCATTAGCTATAATTCTGTGGGAGAATGTATTATACTGAACATATGTTGTCAGGGCCAATTTTGTGGTAAACATAAAGGTGCTCCTTAATCCGAAGATGTTATTTGTATATTTCTGGGACCTGTCACTGAAGGTAACTTTATCAATCCGGTAATTTCCGTCTATCATCAAACCTGAGCCGATATTAAGGCCCGGCTGTAGTGAAAAAGAGATTTTGGTACCGTCATAATAAGTGCCTGCCTCAGTCGTGAGATTTAAACTTAACGATCTGTCAGATAAAGCTGTGTATAGATAACCGTATAGTGAGAAGAAATTATACCTGCCATGCGGAATAAAAACATCAGGATCTACAATAAAATAAGTTTCCTTCAGATCTTCCAGCTCCCAGGAGAGATACAGTTGCCCTTCGGTCGTTTTCTTTGTCACAAAGCTCCATCCTACTACGGACATTGCCGATTCAAGAGAGCCGTCAACAGAGCTGTTGTAAACATTGCTTTCAGTAAAGATATAGTGAGAATTAAGTGGAGACTCATTACCGGGCAGCCAACCATACCTCAATGTTGCACCTTTAAGAAAGAAATTATCCCTGGTTTCCAGTCCGATACCGGGAACATAGTTTTCTCCGGACCAGTCCAGCATAAATTCATAGTTAAAACCCTTTATTCTTTTTTTCTCCCATTTAAAGTAAGCCTGGGAAGGATTGACGGATAATATATTGTTATCAGCATTATCTCTGAAAGTCTGAGCCCATTTCAGTGTAAGATAATCATCTCCGAAAAGATTCAGCCTGCTGTCAATCCCGTATGCAAGGTTAAAAGTGCCTTCAGCTCCGAGCCTTGAAGTCATCATCCCTCCGAGGTATGATTTCTGGTTCAGTATTTTTCTCTTGGTTCTGAGGATTCCAAAATTCTGACCTGAAAGATCTTCAAATTTTGCAGTCTGCATATCGAGAAAACCAAGATCCCATTCACCAACCCTTCCTGTTAGTCTTAATCCTCCGTAAATTCTGACCGGATTGCCATTATATAAGCCAATATTCCTGCTGTAAAACAAATTATCATACGAATTAAATGAAAAGTCAAACACATCTGATTTTTCCTGGAAAAAAAGACGTTTTTCAGGGAAAAAGAGGCTGAATCTTGTCAGATTAAATTGTTCCTGATCAGCTTCCACCTGTGCAAAGTCAGTATTTGCAGTAATGTCCATAGTCAGGTTGTTTGTCAGTCCATATTTAAAATCAACGCCTGCTTCATATTTATAGTCTGTTTCTGCTTTCAGCGCATCAGAATCATAAAACCTGTTAATCCCTCCCATCAGATACGGAGTCAGATAAGCAGGCTTTTTTGATTTCAGACCGGGAAAATCAACTTCAGCACCCATCGAAGCTTTCCAGTATAGGAAAGTACCTTTTGTCTGTGGCACCATCGGCCATGTAGCCTGGCCATAGTCGGGATTATCAGAATTGGCAATACCTCTGAGAATTATTATTCCCATTGTTACTTTATCGGTATTCCCCTGAAATCTCAGGCTGGACAGGGGGATCCTGATCTCTGCCTGCCATAGATTGCCGTTGATTTTTGATATGGCATCCCAGAATGTATTGAAGTTAAAGTTGATATCATTCATCCCGTTGATAAGGTCATTCATTGTAGTTGCATCTGTCCTGATTCCGTTAGGATTGACAGCAAACAGCATCATGTTTTCTTTATCGTTATAAGTATCAAGGGAAATGCCTATCCAGTCGGATTCCCAGCTGGCGTAATCCCTGGTCTTCCCGATCCTTGTTATCATTCCGGGGTCAGTATAATACATTGAAGCCCCCAGGTACAGGTATGTATTATCAAAAAATAATCTGATATCTGTTTTTTGTTCCGGAATTTTTCCGTTGTCCGGATAATGCATAACGAGAGGAAAATTTTCCACACTGTTCCATACTTCTTCGTCAGGTATACCATCGAAGTTTATTCCTTCTGCTATAAAAGGTATCGTTCTGCTCTCCTGTGCAACAGATTGACGATTTAAACTCAATAACAGCAGACCAAAGAATATTATAATGAATTTTTCCCCCCGGCCAGTTCCGCGGGAATGCCTGATAATTAATTCCTTCTTCTTCATGAACTTGAATCCGGAAAAAGTCTTTATCTATTTATTAGGAAAGCCGCCTGAATGAAAATGTTCTGCCAGTTTTATTATTTGATAATGACAAATTTAAGATATAGTTATAATACAAGTCAAATTTATTTTTATACAAGACAGATCAATTGCATTCCCATGAACGGTTGCCGGGGCTTTTAGCATAAAAAACCAACTTCATTGACCATAGTCAGCCGCATCAAATTAACCACTCCAGGTCGGAGTTAAATCCCCGTTTTTCCCAAATGTATTATTTGTCTTATCAAACCGTCTTTTGAAGTGGTCA
>CAZEKO010000067.1:4196-9765 GCA_964512775.1 uncultured Bacteroides sp.
GCTTATATCTTTTCAATAGTGTATCCTTTGCTTTCCAGTAATTCCAGAATATTATTTGGTCCAAAATAATGACCTGATCCTACTAATACAAAATATGAAGCCGGATTTCCCTTAGATAATTCTATAAATTGTTCAACCCAACTGGTATTTCTCTTTGTGAATACTATATCATACATTTTTTTCATTTGCGGATTTTTAAAATCAAAAGGTTTTAAGAACTCCTTCTCAAATTTTACCAGATTATTCTCAAAGTATGCCTTAAATAATTCTTCTTCACCTTTTGCTTTCATCGCCATCTCAGAAACCGCTTTTTCAAGAATTTGTATCTGAATCTTAAATGGTAAGTCAAAATCAAATAGAGCTAATTGGGTTTGAATTTCATCTAAACCCATGATCTCTTTCTTATCTTTGGTTGCCAGGTCATGAAAATATTTATCAATGGCAAGTTCTGGATCATACCCGCATAATTTGGATTTATTTCCTGCAATAAACATGTTAAGTAACCATGCTTCATATCCTAAACACTTATTCAATTTATCATTCCCGATAATTTCTCTTAATTTATAAATACTCTCAGAATTCAGAGAATCTCCCAAATTCAATCCACCTGGTAATTTATCTTTTTCTGCATACGAAAAGATTTTATTTTCCAGTGTTTCAAAATCATCTTCTAATTCAAAAATAACCTTATCTGCTTTTTTATAGCTTTTAAGATATGTTTTAGGAAGCGGGTAACTCCCTTCACTGGCCCCGTGAATAGATCCTGCTAAATAAAAAGTAGATTCATTTATTTTTACTTTCCATGTAAAACAATCGGAGGGTTCATCATCAGATTTAGCAATAAATACAGTAATTATGCCTGCTAATATTGCAATTAGTGCTGGTAGTCTAAATTTCTTTTTTTCCATAATAATAAGTTTACGTTTGTTATCATTATTTTTACTTAGTCGGCTTCTTCAAGCATAAATAATTCATCAACCGAGATATCAAAAAAGCGTGCTATTTTAAGTGCAATCAATATTGATGGATTGAATTTACCAGTTTCAATAGAGTGGATTGTTAATCTTGAAACATCAATAGCTTCAGCTAAATCAGCCTGGGTAATGTTTTTTTTTGCCCGTTCAACTTTTATTGTATTTCGCATAAGGGGACTTTTATATTTTATATTGAATTACAACATAAATAATCCAACCTATCAGGAACAGTAAGGAAAAAAACAAATAGTAAACAGCAAATTTACTTCTTGTTGTTTCTTTAAATATCCAGTTAGGATTCGTAGCAAGACAGTATCTGAAAAGGAGCTGATAAACAATCAGTACAATCTCTATAATATAAAAGACATAATAAATGGAAAACTCCACTCTATCCAGAGTAGTTACAGATATATAACCCAAAATTCCACAAATGGTCAATGTATAATTTACTTTTAATAGATTATAACGGATTCGCTGAACCCGCTCATCGTCGTGAATCTCTTTACTGAACATTATCATGTATAGTCCAAAAACAATAATAAAATGGTTGATAATGAAAATCCTGTCATGCCACCCCTCTTCATATTGATAATTGAGCGCTTGTAATGTAACAATCAGGATAATTGCCACTATAGATATTAAAAGACCAAAGATTCTGAATTTGTGATCTGCCAATGAAGTAAATCGTGCCATACTATTATAATTTAAAATTATTATACAAATGTATATAATACTTTACATATTATATAATAAAATATAAAATATTTTAATAATAGCTTACAAATAGATTTTTTTTTAGTATCTATTTTATATGGAGTTTGCAAACTCAGGGCTCTTATTTCCTCAGCAAGTTGCATTGATTAAGAATATGCCAGGGCCCACAACCTAAAGATAAGTACATAAGCATGGGTTGAATAATTTACTCATATTCACTAAAAACAGTGAGATAGGAGTGCCAGTTTTGGTGCCAGTATTTGTCCAAATCTGTATAAATTCATGGAAATCCTCATAAGACGCTCATAATCAGGGGATCGCTGTCCCGATAACTTTCGGGACGATCCCAGCTGGGCCCACTTTCGCCCTCCGAAGTCTTGGCGTAGGAGGGCTTTTATATTTGACCGCATTCATCTTCGCTAAACCTTCTCTGGGATACGGTTGACACCGCCCATTTTTCTCAGATTCGTTGTTTGTTTTATCTTAGAAATATATCTTTCTCTAGTCATCTTGTACCCAAAACATTATATATTTACAATGTAGTGGTCATTTTGAACAATTTTTATGAAACCTGATTTTGCTTTAGTTATTCCAATGGCGAATGAATCTGAGCATTTCTATGAATTTGTATCTTCCCTTACATCTGTTTTAGATAACCTTACTTACGGAAATGTATATTTTGTTGTAGATAATGTATCGAAAGACAGTACGCTTGAATTATGTAACAATATTTCAGACAGCGATAAGCGGTTCCATACTATCTGGTCTCCTGAAAACAAAAATGTTGTTGATGCATATATAAGAGGTTATAGAGAAGCTTTGCAAAACAAGCATGAGCTGATAATCGAAATGGATGCAGGATTATCACATGATCCCTTGGCCCTACCATCATTTCTGGATGTTCTAAATAAAGGTTATGAATGTGCATTCGGAAGCCGGTTTATAAAAGGAGGCTCAATTTATGATTCCTCTTTGAAACGAATATTTCTGTCTAAAGCCGGAACCATTCTTGCAAACCTGTTGTTGGGAACAAAAATGTACGATATGACTTCCGGATATCAGGGTTTTCATGCTTCTGTTGTTGAAAAATTTGTGAAATATAAGTTATTATCAGAGGGACATTTTTATCAGACAGAATTACGCTACTTACTTCGGAAAACACATTATTCTGAAATTCCAATTCGATACCGGGCTCCTTCATCAAGTGTCTCAATAAAATCAATTACAAATTCGATTTACGTATTGTTTTATTATTTCATTCTGCGACTAAAATTTAAACCACTTACAATATAATGAATGGCACTTTTCTGATAATAACTACTATTGCAAAACAGGATCATCCGGTAATTCAGCAATACGTCAGAGAGTCTGCTGAACACAATGTCCCTCTTATTATTATCGGAGATGAAAAGAGTCCTAAAGAATTTAAAATAGAGGGATGTGATTATTATTCCATTGAACGCCAGCAGAACCTTAATTTTGAATTAGCAGGACTTCTGCCATTTAATAGCTATGCCCGCAAAAATCTTGGTTACTTGGTTGCCAACTCAAGAGGAGCCTGCAAGATTATCGAAACAGATGATGATAATCTGCCACTAAAGACCTTCTGGAATGACCGCACAATACAAACTGAAGGTCATCTACTGATTAACAAGGATTGGGTTAACATTTACCGGTATTTTACAAAAGTTAATATCTGGCCGAGAGGATTTTCTCTTGAAAAAATCCACGACAAATTACCGGAACTTGAAAAACAGGTATCTGTCGAATGTCCCATACAGCAGGGACTGGCAGATGAGAATCCGGATGTTGATGCACTATACAGACTCATTTGTCCGTTGCCCGTTACTTTCGAAAAATCAGATAACATTGCTTTAGGCATAAACTCCATTTGTCCTTTTAACAGCCAGAATACAACCTGGTTCCGGAAAGCTTTTCTGCTTCTCTATTTACCTTCATCCTGCAGTTTCAGAATGATCGATATCTGGCGCTCATTTATTGCACAACGTATTGCATGGACATGTGGATGGTCAATTCTGTTTCACCAAAGCACAGTATTACAGAAGCGAAATGACCATAATCTAATGAAGGATTTTTGTGATGAGATTTCCGGTTATAATAATAATGCGGCAATAATCAACTGCCTTAAAAACATCGATTTAAAGGAAGGAATTGAGAATATTGGCACAAACATGGTACTATGTTACGGGAAACTTATTGAGTCTGGATTTCTTGGAGAAAATGAATTAATCCTTTTAAATGCCTGGCTAAAAGATGTTAACTCAGTAACCGAGAAATATTACTAACAATGAAGAACTATCCCGAAATACTTTTTTCAAATAGGAAGAAAATTATTCTTATTGTATTTTCCCTTGCTATTATTGTCCGGCTGTTATTAATACTTACAAATCATACAAAAAACAAATTCACTGATCTTAATATATACAGAGAAACCGGTCAGTTGGTAAAAAACGGAATCAATCCTTATAAATACACAGAAAAGACAGAAGCCAGGAATAAATTACGTCTTGATACTATTGCGCATGATTCCTATGTGTCTCAAACACAGGATGTATGGGACTTTTATACAAGCAGTAATCTTCCAATGTCATCGTTGCACTATGGGCTAATTGATAAAATAACAAATAGCAATCCGGTTGCTTTCAGAATCATTTTCTCTTTTTTTGACTCTGTTTTATCAGTGATAATAGTTCTCTTCCTAATTAAATACTGGCAACTTACAGGTACCTGGCTAAACCTGATTTTGGTATTGGGGGCGGCAGCACTCTCTCCTCCCTTATTATTATGGGGAAGTATAATCCCGGAAGATAAGGGCCTGCAGACATTGTTTATGCTTTCTGCCGTCTGGCTTGCAAAGGATAAAAAATTGATATTAAGTTCTATTTTGCTAGGAATTTCCGTGGCATATAAGGGGTTGGGAATCTTCATTTCTCCTCTTTGTTTATTCTTTATCATGGGTCAGCCGGAAAATATCTTCAGGATAAACTCCTCCCAGGTAAAAAAAGGAGTTATCTACACATTATTATCTCTTCTTTTTGCAGCACTCTGGTTTTTACCGTACACGCCCGAGGTGTTCACCATGATGCATAGCAGGCTCACTTCAAATTTAAATTATGAACCTGGTCATGGATCTATATGGACTTTAGTATATAAAGAATTTCCGAATAACTGGATTTCTATTAAAAGTGTGTTGATAATAGTAATTTCCCTAATTTGGTCATATGTATTTATTTTCAGAAAATTAAATATCGCTGCTATTTCATTATTTCTCCTGATCTTATTTGTCGATATCATGCTTCTTCAGGGAAGTCTTGACAGGATGAATATAGGAATAATGGTTTCAACGATATTATTTTGTTTTATTGATATTAAATATTGTAGAATTCTTATCTGGTATACAATTATTGCAGGTTGGAGCCTGTATTTAAAATCACTTATAACCGGCATGCCTAATGAGACAATCGACGGATTATTCACTATCGGATATCTGATATTATTTTCTTTATATCCTGTTTATTATTTATATAAAACCAAATTCCCCCCAACGCATGATTTTCTTGCATCTTAGGAATTATAATTTATATTTGACTGATATAGAATAAGCGTCCTCTTTCCCTGATTTATCAAAGACACTTGCAGCCCCTTTCATTGTCTTTATCAGAACTTCCCAGTAAGGGCATAGATCAAATACAGGGACATCTTCAAAACAAATTTCCCAGATACTGAATATAGAAACATTTCTGTATAAACTGGTGGAAACCAGATAATAACACTCATAATCAGGGGATCGCTGTCCCGATAACTTTCGGGACGATCCCAGCTGGGCCCACATAATCAGAGCGGGAGTGAGAGCGAGAGCG
>CAZEKO010000068.1:0-1220 GCA_964512775.1 uncultured Bacteroides sp.
GTAAAGTATTGATGGCCGGTGATAAACTTGACCTGAAGCTTATTCCATGTGTTAAATGAAGTGATCTTATTTTGTTCTTCAAGTTCTTTGAAAAGGGTATTTGATACCGGGATCATATCACTCCTGCCCAGGTAATCCAGATCTGAATCGCAAATAATTGCTTCAAGAAGATTATTCGGTTTTGGAGGAAGCTTGGTTGCCATTATAATCTCACATATCTTGTCGATCTGGGCTTGATTATATCCGTATTTTGGCAGGAATTCCCGTGCAAGTCCGCATCCCAGTTCTTCATGGTTATCATACGCTATTGTATGACCTGCATCATGTAAAAGGCCTGCTGTTTTCAGCAGTAAGATCTCTTCATCCGTGCAACCTTCTGCCCATCCTATCAATTCAACTTCAGTTACAACATCCACGGTATGCTTTACATTGTGATAATAAAGATATTTCGGCAGTTCTTTCTCAAGCTTGTCTAAAATAATCTCCTGGATATCTGTGAATTGAATGAGCTTAAACTTGGTTTCGAACAGATCATTCGGAACAATGCCATTTCCATTCACAGAAAATTCCGGTTTCAGGCCTTTTACTGTGAACATTTCCAGATCACCCTTATACTTAACGGGCAGCTTGCCATAATATTCACATACAAAAAATTCTTTAATAAGTTCGTTGGTCATCACTGATAATAATATCTTGCCCACATCAGCTGCAGATTCCATGCGGGTCGCTATGTTAACAGTATCTCCCTTAATATCATAAGCTTTTTTCTTTTTCCCGATGATACCGGCAGTAACCGGACCTGTATGAATTCCCATTTTTATCTGCCAGATCCGTTTCTTTTCATCAAGTTTCTTCTGATACTCCTCAAGGTATTGCTGCATTTCAATTGCCGCTAGAACCACCTGGACAGGATTGGTTATATTCTTAACAGGGATTCCTCCTGCACACATATATGAATCACCTATCGTCTTTATTTTATGAATCTTATATTTATCAAGAATTGAATCAAAATGAAAAAGTACCGTATCCAGTTCATCCATAAGCTCTTCACCATCCATATCTGCTGAAATCTTTGAAAATCCATGGATATTGGCATAAAGAACAGTGACCATCTTAAATTTCAGGGTCCTGGGGGCTTCCAGTTCTTTTTCCTCATAGACTGCACCTTTCCTCTTCATATCTGAAAGTATCTCTTTCAGATTCTCCAGCTCACCCTGCAA
>CAZEKO010000068.1:1320-5357 GCA_964512775.1 uncultured Bacteroides sp.
AACCACTGGAAATCCCGCAGTGAGGGAGTCCAGGAGACAGAACCGAGAAGAATATATACTGCTGTCACTTTAAGAAAAGAGATCGATCTGCTTATGAATAAAGATCCGGATGCAAAAATCATCATTATGGGAGATTTAAATGATGAGCCGACTAACAGAAGCGTAAATGAAATGCTTCTGGCTAATAATAAACGTAAAAACGCAAATTCAAGGGAATTATATAACCTGATGTATGACCTGCATAATACCGGAAACACTGGTTCATATTTTTACCGTGGCACATGGAATATGCTTGATAATTTAATTATTTCACAACCTCTTCTTAAAGACAAATCGGGTTATCATACAGATTTTGATGGCGGGAAAATCTTCCGGCAGGAATGGATGCTATATAACGATGAAAAATATAATGAATCTGTTCCGAACCGGACTTATGGAGGGCCTCAATATTATGGGGGAATCAGTGATCATTTTCCTGTTTACGTTACCTTCATAAAACAAGAATAATCGAAGTAGTTCTCAAATGGAGTTTAAATTAATTTCGGATTATCACCCTACCGGTGACCAGCCTGAAGCAATTCAGCAGCTGGTGGAGGGATTATTAAACGGTGATAAATACCAGACGCTTCTTGGAGTTACCGGTTCCGGTAAGACATTTACCATTGCAAATGTTATTCATCAGGTTCAGCGGCCTACCCTTGTACTAAGTCATAATAAAACACTTGCGGCCCAGTTGTACGGTGAATTCAGACAATTTTTCCCCAGCAATGCCGTCGAATATTTTGTCTCTTACTATGATTACTACCAACCGGAAGCTTATATTCCTCTCACCAACACTTACATAGAAAAAGATCTTTCAATCAATGATGAGATCGAAAAACTAAGACTGAGCACGACTTCTTCACTTTTATCCGGACGGCGGGATATTATAGTGGTCTCTTCCGTTTCATGCCTATATGGTATCGGTAATCCTGATGATTTTTACGAGAATACTATACGTATTGAAACCGGCCAGTCCCTGAACCGGAACCAGTTTTTACGTAAACTTGTCGACAGCATGTATTCAAGGAATGAACTGGATTTCAGGATGGGTACATTCAGGGTAAGAGGAGATAGTGTGGATATTTATCTTGCATATAATGATCTGGGTTACAGGATCATATTCTTTGGAGATGAGATTGAAGCTATTGAATCCTTCGATCCCATAAATGGTAATACAATTGATAAGCTGGATAGTGCCGTCATTTATCCCGCAAATATTTTTGTGACCACCAAATACAGGCTTAAAACGGCAATTGAACAAATTGAAAAGGATCTTATTAAGCAAATTGATTTTTTCAAGGATCAGGGAAAAGAAATCGAAGCAAAAAGAATTGAAGAGCGTGTCAATTATGATATCGAGATGATAAAGGAAATCGGCCATTGCCCGGGGATAGAGAATTATTCAAGATATTTCGATGGAAGGTTACCCGGAACCCGTCCCTTCTGTCTGCTTGATTATTTTCCTGAGGATTTTCTTATGATTGTTGATGAAAGCCACGCAACTATTCCACAAATAAGGGCCATGCATGGAGGGGATCATTCCAGGAAACGAACACTTGTAGAATATGGTTTCAGGTTGCCAGCTGCTATTGATAACAGACCCCTGAAGTTTGAAGAATTTGAAGATAAGCTCAGCCAGGTGATTTTCGTAAGTGCAACTCCAGCAGATTATGAACTGGAAAAATGCCAGGGAGTCATAGCAGAGCAGGTAATTCGTCCTACCGGTCTTCTGGATCCAGTAATCGAGATCAGGCCAAGCCTAAACCAGATCGATCATCTGCTTGGTGAAATCCATGAACGGGTTAAGCGGGATGAAAGGATGCTGGTGACTACTCTTACCAAAAGGATGGCAGAAGAGCTGACAAAGTATCTTTTAAAACTGAATATCAGATGCCGTTACATTCACTCCGACATTGACACTCTGGAGCGTGTGGAGATCATAGAAGGCTTACGGAAAGGAGCTTTTGATGTCCTGATAGGTGTTAATCTCCTCAGGGAGGGACTGGATCTGCCTGAAGTATCCCTGGTAGCCATATTAGATGCCGATAAGGAAGGATTCCTCAGGTCTGAAAAGGCTCTTACACAAACTGCCGGAAGGGCAGCCAGGAATCTAAACGGTAAAGTGATAATGTATGCAGATGAAGTCACTCACTCCATGCAACGGACCATGGATGAGACTGACAGGCGGCGGTCAAAACAATTAAAATATAATGATGAGAATAATATTACTCCCCAGCAGATCATTAAAGCTTCAAAAAATCTAATGGGACGACCGGTTGAACAGATCAGCCGCCCCTCCTTCTATATAGAAAAGGATGCAGTAAATATTGCTGCAGATCCTCTCATACCCTATATGGATGCCGCGGCTATCAAAAAAACAATGGATAACACGCGAAAAGCCATGGAAAAAGCTGCCAAACAGCTTGATTTCATCGAAGCTGCCCGGCTGAGGGATGAACTTTATGCGTTACAGGAAATACTGGAGAAGAAAGCTTAGGAAAACAGTTCTCTGTTCTCAGTTATTTGTTAAGCCAGACAAGAGAAGTTGGAATTTCATGCTCACCGGGTTCATATGTTTCAGGTATACGGTTGTTGCGGACAAAATATGGAATGGCCAAAAGCGGTGTACCATCGGCCCAGCTTCCCTTTATTGTCATTACTCCGTCAAGCAAATTATCCTTCCACTCAAGTGATAGCGGAGCCGTACCGAGTGAACCGTTTATATCAGGCTGGTCAGCGGTTTCTACACTATAAATTAAGGGGCCATAACGCAGAGAAACATTACCACGATCGGCTTCAATCCTTTCGTCAGCTGTAATCTTTTGGATTTCCATAGGCATTTCAAATTCAATCCTGTCACCTGATTTCCAGGTGCGGGTTATAGCCATATAACTGCGATCCGTTTTTACCTCAACAGGTTCTCCATTCACAGAAATTGATTTAAGTCCACTGACCTGTGGATCTGAAGTATACAACGCGCTTGTCGAACGGTTCGGAACCCGGACATATACAGTAAAATCACTGTTCTGCTTTGGATTTACCGTGATAACCACCTTGCCGCTCCATGGATAGTCTGTTTTCTGTACCATTTCAACATCCGTACCTGCCACATTTTCCACTTTGATAGTGCTACCGATGAAAAGATTTACATAAATACCATTATCACTTTTAACATATGTCCAGGTAGGTATCATGAGTAGCGTCCTGGGTATATTCCCCACACAGCATGGACAGACATGCCAGTCATAACGAGGCCACGATGATGAGAGAGGATTGTCATAATAAAAATTCTTCCCTTCAAGATCGATGGATCCCAGTAATGCATTATACATCGTTTCCTCATAAAGATCTGCATATTTTGCATCATGATAAGCAAGGTTCATCTTGTACTGAAAAAAGATCAATCCGCAGCTTGAACAGGATTCACAGTAAGCATCGTTGGGCAGAGAATAATTTGGACCGAAACCCTCTGAAGTCTCCCCACTGCCAATACCTCCCGTTACATAATATTTTTTATTGACCATATTATTCCATAATGACATTACAGCACTTTGGTAATCCAGATTAGCTGTTTCAGCGGCGATATCTGCCATACCTGAATAGTTGTATACCGCACGAACTGCATGTCCAACTGCTTCATATTGCTGCTGAACCGGCATATGACTTTGATCATATTCACTGCCATTAGCCCTGCAATCAAGTAGAAATTTCGCCAGTGCAATGTAGCTGTCACCGCGACCATTTCCTTCCATATCGTTTACAAAACGGCCAAAACGCACAAGTGCCTGCTCCATTTCCTGGTGTCCGTCATACCATTCTTTTTTACCTGGTCCGATATTTGCCACCCAGCAGTCGGCTAATTTCTTGGCTGCATCATATAACCTTTTATCTGTCCCTTCTGTCAGGGTATAGTGATTTATAGCCGATTCAATAAAATAGCCTGCCACATAACCTTCATGAGTACCACGATTGTCAGGAGACCAGCGTTCTTTCCA
>CAZEKO010000068.1:5457-9670 GCA_964512775.1 uncultured Bacteroides sp.
TCAATTTTGTAACGCTTTGTATATACCACATCTAACCGTTCTTCCTGCGTGGGCTGATGTACAAGAACTTTTAATGAATCAGAAGATTTCAGTCTGCCTTCAGTCACGGTCAAAGCAAGTAAGTATTCACCAATCTCAGAGAATGAAGCAGTACCTTTTAAAGAGTCTGGGGTTTCGAATTTTACCTTACCAGGTCCAGACAATGTCTTCCAATTCACCTTATCAAGAGGGGTGACACTTTTCACCCTTCCTGATAAATATGTTTTCCCTCCCAGCATCACATCACGGTCACCTCCGGCCGAGACGACCGGTGGATGATCCGGTGAATTTTCTGCCTGGAACACCTCCCATTCAAGAACATTAGCTATAAAAAATAAGGAAGAATCAGCTTCCAGCTTCAACCTTGTGGTTTCGATCTCATCAAAAGTGATAGTATTGAACCTGTTATTCTCTACTTCCAAACCTGAGGCATTCGTCACAGGGACAAATTCGGATCCATCCCAATACAAGATGCGATAGGAGTCGGGCAGTGGAATAACATTGTAATAATCCCACAGATAAACAGCTATCTTACCTGTTGTGATAGGTTTTATCCAGTCATACTGTACCCAATGGACATACTTTTGGTCCCACTCCCATGGTCGCCAGGGCATTGAATCCGCTGGTGCAAGACCGTCGTTTAAAGCCTCCACCCATGGTCCCCAGGGGATCGATCCTGAAGGTGTAGCAACAACTGCAAGGTTTTTGGATAAATCAGGGGATTTTGTATTCTGACACGCGGCTACAACCAGCATTATTACAATAGAGTTGAACAATAGTTGGAGTATTTTCATTGCCTTAATTTATTAATGTAAAAAAAAAGTGCCCATAGGCACCTTTTTTTACTCAACTTAATAATTATAATTATCCAAGATAAGTTTTCAATAACTTGCTTCTTGAAGTATGGCGTAATCTCCGGATTGCTTTTTCCTTTATCTGCCGGACTCTTTCCCTTGTAAGTCCAAATTGTTCTCCAATCTCTTCAAGCGTCATTTCCTGAATTCCAATACCAAAGAATAGCTTTATAATATCTCTTTCCCTCTCAGTCAGCGTTGCAAGAGCCCTGTCAATTTCCCGTGAAAGGGATTCATTCAACAGGCTGCGGTCTGCATTGGGGGAATCAATGTTTGTCAGAACATCCAGAAGGCTGTTATCTTCCCCGTCAACAAAAGGAGCATCAACAGAAACATGCCGACCCGAAACCCTGAGTGTATCCGACACTTTTTCTTTTGGAAGGTCGAGTATCTCTGCAAGTTCTTCCGGGGAGGGTGTTCTTTCAAATTCCTGTTCAAACCTCGAAAAGGCTTTATTGATTTTATTCAATGATCCTACCTGGTTTAATGGCAGGCGAACAATACGCGATTGCTCCGCGAGGGCCTGAAGTATTGATTGCCGAATCCACCAGACTGCATAGGAAATAAATTTAAATCCCCTGGTTTCATCAAACTTTTCTGCAGCCTTAATAAGACCCAGATTTCCTTCATTTATCAGGTCAGGAAGGCTAAGCCCTTGATTCTGATACTGTTTTGCAACAGAAACAACAAATCTCAGGTTCGCCCTTGTCAATTTCTCCAGGGCATCACGATCACCTTTTTTAATCCTTTGTGCAAGCTCGACTTCTTCTTCAACAGTAATCAGATCTTCCTTACCGATTTCCTGTAAATATTTATCCAGCGATGCACTTTCCCGGTTCGTAATCGACTTCGTGATCTTTAATTGTCTCATTTTCCCTCCTCAAAAAAAATTTCTGCGAAATTATGCCTTTTATTAATGTGAGTCAATATATATAACGTTTTTTTAACAACAAAAATGATTTAAATATAAATCTCACAACGTTTTTTAACAATATAAATGGGTTGTATCACAATCGTACCGAGTAATACGCTACTAATCCGTCCGGATAAACCCCTTCAACATACATACCTCCCTGTGAGTTATTAATAACTTTCTCAACCTCCTTAGGAGAACTTACTGAAGTGTTGTTAATCTGGGTAATAATAAATCCTTCCCTGATGCCGGCATTTCTGAATTTTCCTGTGGTTAACTGTACAACTTTAACTCCATTATTAATACCCAGAGTTTTTCTTTCCATTGATGATACTTCGCCGAAACTTGCACCCAAAACCTCAATAGTCTGAGCTTTCTGGATCATTCCAGTTGTCCCTGAAGGATTACGAAGAACAACATTCAATTGACGTTCCTTGTTATTCCGGATTATTGTGACCGTAATTTTATCATTCGGCCTGTACCGACTTATCTGTTCCTGCAGTTGGGAAGGATCGTTCACTCTGACACCGTTCACTGCAATAATCTGATCGCCGCGTTCAATTCCGGCTTCGATTGCCGAGCTGTTCTCTCGAAGTCCTGTTACAAGAACGCCTTCAATCCGTTCGATATTGTATTCTTTTGCACTTTCAGCAGTAACTTCAGTTATGGTCACTCCAAGTATAGCCCGCTGGACAGATCCGAATTCGATAATATCATCCACCACTTTCTTAACAATGCTGACAGGAATAGCAAAACTATATCCGCTGAAAGCACCCGTTCTGGATGCAATTGCCGCATTAATCCCTACCAGCTGACCCTGTGTGTTCACTAATGCCCCACCGCTGTTGCCAGGATTCACTGCTGCATCGGTCTGGATAAATGCCTCAATAGCCATATTATCACTCAAAATATTGATTGATCTTGCCTTTGCACTTACAATTCCTGCAGTAACAGTCGATGTGAGGTTATATGGATTACCAATAGCCAGAACCCATTCTCCAAGACGGAGAACATCTGAATTACCATAGACGAGATAAGGCAACCTGTTAGCTTTAATTTTAAGAACTGCAATGTCAGTGGATGGATCATTACCTATGATCTCAGCTTCAAATGACCTCTTATCGTTAAGAATGACCTCAACAGTCTGAGAACCTTCGATCACATGATTATTAGTAACTATATAACCATTATCCGAAATTATTACTCCCGATCCATAACCAACAACAGGTTCGGGCTCACTATAACGGTACCCGAAAAAGTAATCGAATATAGGATTTCCTGTACCTTCCCTCAAAGCTTTAGTTTTTACATGTACCACGCCATCCACAGCAATTTCAGCCGCAGTAGTAAAATCAGAAGGAGCTGCATTTGTTTCTCCCGGCAGATTAATATATCGGACTGCCGGTTTTTCCTCTACAACAATAGCTGGCTCTCGCCTATCGAACATTGCATAGACAAAAACCGCAATAAGTCCACCTACTATTGCAATTAAGATCGATAGTAATATCTGCCTGGTTTTCATTTTAATAATTATTATTTAAAAATGTGCCATTCTTGTTTTTACATCAAAATTACACACTCATAACGACTCATCGCTTCAATATGTTTCAAATAGTTACTAATTTTAAGAAAAATTTAACAAACAAAAAGTGATTGTACAATTTAATAAATATCAGGGTACCGGCAATGACTTTATTATGTTTAATGCAAGAAAAAGTAAATTTCCATCGCTTTCTGTTAAAAAGATAGCCTCGCTCTGTGACCGCAGGTTTGGAATTGGCGCCGATGGACTGATTCTTATCCATTCTCATCCGAACCTTGATTTTTCAATGATATATTACAACTCCGATGGCAATGAAGGTACTATGTGTGGAAATGGAGGCCGCTGTGCAGTAGCTTTTGCACAAAAAATAGGAATGATAAAGGATCATGCACTTTTCGAAGCTTCTGATGGTTTCCACGAAGGCTGGATAAATAAAAACATCGTCAGACTCACAATGCAACCGGTTGAAGGAGTTCAATCGCATAAGGATCACTATGAACTTAACACCGGGTCACCTCATTATGTCAAATTTGTTGATAATGCTGAAAAAACAGATGTCAGGTATGAAGGGACTGCTATCCGATATAGCAGTTCTTTCAAAGAAAAAGGTATAAATGTTAACTTCGTCAGCTTTCATAAAGACGGGATATTCGTAAGAACTTACGAAAGGGGCGTTGAGGATGAAACCCTTTCCTGCGGGACAGGAATGGTTGCGTCTGCCATTTGTGCAGCAATAAATAGCAAATCTGACAAAAATTCATATACAATTTATACCCGGGGAGGAATACTTCATATCTCTTTCAAGAAATCCGGTAAGGAGTATTTTGATAATATTATTCTGGAAGGACCGGTTGGATTTGTTTT
>CAZEKO010000069.1:0-9611 GCA_964512775.1 uncultured Bacteroides sp.
GATTTCATAGACGTAATTAATCGTAGCTTCAAAGATAAACCCTAACCCGATAGGATTGCGTTTCACGGTTTTCCGCTTCACTCTTCACTCTTCACGCTTCACAGTTTTCCGCTTCACCAAGAAATTCCATAATGCTTTCAGTAGTAACTCCGGCTGTTCAGCATGCAGCCAGTGGCCTGCATCAGGTATAGTAACGAATTCAGCAGTAGGAAAAAAATTCTTTATTTCAGGGAAATCTTCATCCAGTAAGTAATCGGAATTACCACCTTTGACAAAAAGTACCGGGAATCCGGTTATGCCGGCAATTTTGGGGTCCAAACCTTCCAGTACTGACGGCAACTCTTTGATAAGGACAGGTACATTAATTTTCCAGCTAAAGATATTATCCCTTTCACGCCGGATATTTTTCAAAAGAAAGTTCCTGACCTTTGATGATTTTACAAAGCTGGAAAGTTGTATATCAACATCTTCCCTTGTTTTTACCTTGCTGAAATCAATGCTTTGCATCCCGATCAGGATATTCATGTGATCATTTGCCTGGGAAGAATAATCTTTTAAACTATGATAACTTTTGGGTCCTATATCAATCACCACAAGTGATGTAATGCGCTCCGGAAATTCTGCGGCAAAAACCATTGCCACCTTCCCTCCCATCGAATGCCCGATAAGGATAGCCTTTTCAATATCATGCCTGTCAAGAAACTCAAGTAAATCGAGTTTCATCAGTGCATAGGTGTGACGGTCTGTGTGAGGGCTGTTACCATGATTCCTCAGATCTACCAGGTATACTTCAAAATCCCTGGCCAGTTCTTTACCGATGGTAAGCCAGTTGTCCGATGATCCGTACAGACCATGGATTATTATCAAAGGAGGGCCCGAACCGAGTTTTCTGAAAAACATTTCCATGGAAAGAAAGTTCATTTTTTGAGCTGCCGGAGGTACATCTGGATGGTGTTTTCAAGTCCGTAATAAAGCGCGTCTGAGATCAATGCGTGTCCAATGGAGACTTCCAGCAAATCAGGAATATGATCGCTGAAATATTTAAGATTCTGAAGGTTCAGGTCATGACCGGCATTCAGTCCAAGCCCGGCCAGCGATGCTGCTTCTGCAGCAATAATGAATGGTTTTATAGCTTCCCCCGGATCTACCGGAAACAGACTGGCATACGGTTCAGTATAAAGTTCCACCCTGTCTGTCCCTGTTTCAGCCGCCTGCTCGATCATTTTGATATCGGTTCCGACAAAAATTGATGTGCGGATGCCGAGCGATTTCAATTCAGCAATGATATCTTTCAAAAAATCCCTGTGGGATACTGTATCCCATCCCTGGTTGGAAGTGATGGCATCATGAGCATCCGGGACAAGGGTGACCTGATTGGGGTGGACCTCCCCTGCAAGATCCAGGAATTGCCTGGAAGGATAACCCTCAATATTAAATTCGGTTGTGATCAGCGGTCGGACTTCCCTGACATCCTGAAACCTGATATGCCTTTCATCCGGACGGGGATGAACGGTTATACCTTGCGCACCAAACCTCTGGCAATCCACGGCAGCTCTCAGAACATTCGGAATATTGCCGCCCCTGGCATTCCTTAATGTTGCAATTTTGTTTATATTTACACTCAGCCTGGTCATCTTTAAATATTGTCAAAATTAACAGTAATTTACCAGAATTGTATGCAGGCAAAGGAATTAATTTCAGATGTTGTACCTGCTCTCCGTACATCGGATACAGGTTTGCAGGCTCTTTCGTGGATGGATATTTTCAGGATCTCCCACTTGCCAATCGTGAATAACCAGGAATTCCTTGGACTTATTTCCGACCAGGATATCTATGACCTGAATATGGCAGATGAAGCTATTGGTAACCATAAATTATCACTTTTCAGTCCATTTGTGTATCAGCACCAGCACATTTTTGACGCTATTGAACTGATCTCCAGACTGAAATTAAGCATTATCCCTGTTCTTGATGACGATAAGAAATACCTGGGCCTGATTACTCAGAATGATCTTCTCCATCAGGTTGCAGAACTTTCCGCGCTAAAAAATCCCGGAAGTATTATTGAACTGGAACTCAATATAAATGATTATTCCCTTGCTGAAATTGCGCGCATAGTTGAAGGCAATGATGCCAAGATACTGGGATTGTATATCTCTTCACCTGAGGATTCTATGAAGATGAACCTCACAATCAAACTAAATACCAGCGATGTCACTTCCATCCTGCAGACTTTCAACCGATTTAACTATAATATTAAAGGTTCATACCAGCAGAATGATGATATGGAAAGCCTGCTCCATAACCGGTACGAATTATTCATGAAATATTTAAGCATTTAATAGTCCACTGATGAAAATAGCCTTATTCGGACGGCCTTTCTCCGATGATTGTAAGATGAACATCTCTGCTTTTTTCCAGATACTGGTAGATCATAAGACTGAATTATTCATTTATGGCCCATTCCTGGATTTTCTTAAACAGAATACGGGCGTCATGCCTCCCATAGCCGGTACTTTCGAATCACATGAAGATATCCCCAATGATGTGCAGTTTATGTTCAGTATAGGAGGCGATGGTACATTCCTCAAATCGGTGGCTATCGTTCAGGATTATGGAATTCCCATTGCAGGTATTAATACCGGCAGACTGGGTTTTCTGGCTAATATAACCCTTGAAAATCTAACCTCATCTATTGAGGCAATTTTTCAGGGCCATTATTCCATTGAACACAGGTCGCTTATAAAGATTGCTCTCTCCGAGGGTGCTCTGAATGGGTTCTCTTCTGCCCTCAATGAAGTGAGCATTCAGAAAAGGTATACCTCCATGATCACGATCCATACATACCTTAATGATGTTCTCCTGAATTCATATTGGGCAGATGGACTGATAATCTCAACTCCTACCGGTTCAACTGCTTATTCTCTAAGCGTGGGCGGACCTATTGTAACTCCTGATTCAAACAATTTTATTATTTCTCCCCTTGCTCCCCATAATCTCACAGTCAGGCCTGTTATCGTTCCCGATAACAAAATCATCAGGCTGAAAGTGGACAGCCGGGATTCGAGTTTCATTCTTTCAATAGATTCACGGTCAGAAATTTTTGATTCAAATCTTGAGATCATTATCCGGCGCGCTGATTTCACTATAAAGACAATACGGATCGAAGGAAATACATTTTACGACAACCTGAGAAACAAATTAATGTGGGGACTCGACAGGAGGAACTAAAAAATTAATATTAACATCTTGTTAACTTCACATTAATATTCTGATTCTAATTTCTACTTTTGAGCATCCAAATTATAAGTAATTTTTTTTCTGATCCGACAAATGAAACCAAACGCTGCTATTCATTCTCCAATTAAATTTTTTGCTGGTACTCAATCGAAATATCTTGGCGAGATGATTGCCAGGAGTTACGGCACCGATCTGGGTAAAACAATTGTCACCAGATTCAGCGACGGTGAATTTCAGACCCGTTATGATGAATCAGTCCGGGGATGTACCGTATTCATTATCCAATCTACCTTCCCGCCATCCGACAACCTTTTCGAATTGTTGCTCTTAATTGATGCAGCAAAACGGGCTTCAGCATACAAAGTTGTGGCGGTCATTCCGTATTTCGGATTTGCCCGCCAGGACCGTAAAGATAAGCCAAGAGCCGCGATTGGTGCCAAACTTGTTGCCAATCTTCTGATTGCAGCAGGTGTTGACCGCATTGTAACCATGGATCTTCATGCCGATCAGATCCAGGGATTTTTCGATGTTCCAGTGGATCATCTGTACGCATCTTATTTGTTTGTACCCTATATCAAATCACTTAACCTTGATGATATCGCAATTGCTGCACCTGATATGGGCGGAACAAAAAGAGCAAATGCCTATTCCAGGTTTTTAAATACTGATATGATCATATGTTATAAAGTCCGGAAACAGGCTAATGTAGTAGAAGATATCAAGGTGATCGGTTTGGTGGAAGGCAAAAATGTAGTGATCGTTGATGATATGATTGATACAGCAGGCACTGTTTGTCTTGCCGCCGATATGATAATGTCTGAAGGGGCAAAATCGGTCAGGGTATGTGCCACACACCCTGTCCTGTCGGGAGATTCAATCGAAAAAATTGAAAAATCCAAAATTGTTGAAATTGCAGTTACCGATACCATTCCGGTTAACCGCGAATGCAAAAAGATCAAAATCCTTTCTGTCGCTGATATTTTTGCTGATGTTATAAATAAAGTCTACAATTATCAGTCGATAAGTACCACTTTTATCCATTAAATATTATATTTGCATCTCTTTTTAAGCGGGGTTATCTCAAAACAATCGTGTGATGGGGAATTGATACCGCGTTAATTCTGAGTAACACTTTAATAATTGTTTGTGAAAAATGAAAACGTATCAGCTCAAAGGGTCCTTAAGGAAAGAAACAGGTAAAAAAAGCAGTAAAATACTGCGTAAATCCGATTTCGTTCCATGTGAAATGACCAGTAGTGGTGAAGAAAATGTCCACTTCTATGTCCATAAAAATCTCTTTAACAAGCTAATTTTTACCTCCGAAGTATTCCTTATTAAACTGGATCTCGAAGGACAACAGTATGATGCAGTCTTGAAAGAGGTTCAGTATCATCCTGTTACAGATGTTGTTATTCATGCAGATTTTGTAAAGGTAAAGGAAGACAAAAAAGTCATCCTCAGGCTTCCTATCCGTCTTACAGGTGCTTCCATTGGACTTCTGAATGGCGGAAAATTAAGACAGCGCAGAAGATATCTTAAGGTTAGGGGCTTTTTGAAAGATATGCCAGATTTTTGCGATATCGACATGACCACTGTGGATATAGGTCATTATGTTAAAATTGGCGATCTGAGTTACAATAATATTGAAATCCTTGATCCACCAAGGGCAATGGTTGCAGGAGTTATCTCATCCAGAGTAATAGCAAAAGGATTCAGAGAACCTCTTGTTGAAGAAGCTGCTGCTGCTGCTGCTGCTGCCGCTGCTGCCGCTGAAAAAGCCGAGGGTGTTGAAGCAAAAGAAGGAGTTGAAGGTGCTGTTGAGAAAGGTGAAAAAGGTGAAAAGGGTGAGAAGGGTGAAAAAGGTGAGAAGGGTGAAAAAGGTGAGAAAGGTGGAAAGGGTGAAAAGTTTGACGATAAACATTCTTCAGCAAAATAGACTAACTTGAAATTTCTAATTGCCGGCCTCGGCAATATTGGTCCTGAATATCAGAATACACGCCATAATGCCGGATTCATGGTTCTGGATGCACTGGCAACTTCAGCCGGCATTGAATTCGAAGACAAACGTTACGCGTTTGTCGGAAAATACATGATAAAAGGCAGATCTCTGATACTGATCAAACCATCCACATTCGTCAATCTAAGTGGCATTGCCGTGCTTCACTGGCTGAAAAAAGAAAAAATACCTGACGAAAATCTCCTTGTAGTCTTAGATGATATTGCCCTGCCATTTGGCACCCTCCGCCTGCGACCCGGTGGAGGAGACGGTGGGCACAATGGATTGATTAATATTAGTCAGGTGCTTGGCACCCAACAATACTCCAGATTAAGATTCGGCATTGGTGATGGCTACCCACGCGGAAGACAGGTGAATTATGTCCTCGGTACCTGGACCGGTGAAGAGGAGAAATTGCTTCCTGAAAGACTAACTATAGCCTGCGATATCATTAAAAGTTTCGCACTGATGGGATTAGAAAAAACGATGAATCGATTTAATAAAAAGTAATTGCTTTCCCGCTGTTAAACATATGTTAATGCCCTTCCATCTGAAAATTAATATTTTAATTTTGTGTTGGATTTTGAGTGAATGCAATGCAAAACTCCAATATTAAACTGATAATAATTGTTTCAACCCTTGCGCTGACAGGACTCATACTTACACAGCTTTTCTGGGTAATGAAAGCTGTCCAGCTGGCTGAAAAACAGTATAACCACAGGGTAGATATGACATTGGAGGATGTCATTAATGAAATGCTCAGCAACAGTGATTCGCTTTCACTTTTACAGGACGCTACTTTTTTTGATGTTGTTGACACTGCCAGTATGAGGCTGCTACTAAATAAATATTCAGACTACCACCAACTTAACAGAAATTACGAATTTGCCATTATTAAGACATCCAATGATTCCATAATTTACTCCACAACTCCTGATTTTCAACATCTTACAAGTAAAAAGATTCATAAAGCCTGCCTGTCATGCCTCTGGAATAAAGAATATTTCCACCTGGCGGTGTACTTTCCATCGCAGCGTAATCAAAACATTATGGAAATGTCATTATGGCTGATAGTGTCGGGTATGTTCATTATAATTGTCATCATTCTTATTACCTATATAATTACTACTATTATAAGACAGAAGAAAATATCAGAAATAAAGAACGATTTTATCAATAATATGACCCATGAGTTCAAAACCCCTATCTCAACCATCTCACTTGCAGCTGAAGTCCTTTTACAATCTGATCAGGAATCTTCAATCGAAAGGCTGAAGAAATATTCAAAAATCATTTATGATGAAAATCAGCGTATGAGATTGCAGGTTGAAAGGGTTTTACAGGCTGCCTCACTTGAGAAGGGCGACTATGAACTGAAGAAATCTTCGTTTGATATCCACCAGGTGATCAGGGAATCGGTCCGTAATCTTTGTTTTGAGAAATGTGAAGAAAGAACTACCGTCAATTATCATCTTGATGCTGAAAATCATATAATCCAGGCAGATCATATGCACATGACCAATGTTATGATTAATCTGATAGATAATGCAATCAAATATTCCAAAGAAGAAGTGACTCTTAATTTTTTTTCCAGAAACACCGATTCCGGTATTGCTATTTCAATTGAAGATAACGGGATAGGTATGAGCCAGGACAGCAGCAAACATGTTTTTGACAAATTCTACCGCGTATCTACCGGGAATATTCATACAATAAAAGGATTCGGACTCGGATTGTATTATGTTAAAAATATTATTGAAGCACACGGCGGGGAAATAACAGTTCACAGCGAACTGAACAAAGGTTCACGGTTTGATCTGTTTATCCCTCTTGATGCTCCAATTTAAAATTATTAATTTTAGGATATGATAAGGAAACTCAAAGGTACAATATTACTTGTCGAGGATGACAAGAATCTCGGATTTGTAATTACCGATTTTCTTGGAATATCCGGATACAAGGTCCAGCATGCCGAAGATGGTGTTTCCGGACTGGAAACTTTCAGGAACGGCAAATTCGATCTTTGTATCCTTGATATCATGATGCCCTTCAAAGATGGATTTACTCTTGCGGAAGAGATCAGGCTAATTGACAAAAATGTCCCGATAATCTTTCTTACGGCCAAAACTATGAAGGAAGACAAAATACGGGGATTCAAACTGGGTGCCGATGATTATATCACGAAACCATTCAGTACAGAAGAATTAAGCCTGAGGATCGAAGCCATAATCAGACGTACAAGACAATCGCTTATCGCTACTGATCAGGGTATTATATTTCAGATCGGAAAGTACACTTTTAATTACAGTAACCAGGTCCTGATCGGGTTCGGCCAGGAAAGAAGACTCACAAAAAAGGAAGCAGAGGTGCTAAGGCTTTTGTGTATAAACAAAAACAAGATTCTCCGCAGGGAAATTGCATTGAAAATGATATGGGGTGAAGATGATTATTTCATGGGCAGAAGTATGGATGTGTATATAACTAAATTGCGCAAATTCCTTGAAAACGATCCCAGTGTCAATATCACAAATATCCACAGGACAGGATTCATGCTTGAAACAAAAGAGGGATCTTCCGGTGAATAAATAGAAATGCTTACCCCAAAAGAAATCAGGATTGATAAATGGCTCTGGACGGTTCGTTTATTTAAAACGAGAAGTCAGGCTACAGATGCCTGCCGCAAAGGGAAGATCCTGGTCAGAAATTTGCCGGTCAAACCATCCCACATCGTAAAACTTAACGAAATAATTCTGGTAAAGCACCCTCCTGCCATTTTCTCTTACCTTGTGAAAGGATTGCCCGTAAGGCGTTTGCCGGCTAAAGAAGTCGCGGAGTATACAGAAAATATAACACCACAGGAGGAACTTGATAAAATAACCCAGGCTGATACTTTTTTTATAAAAAGAGATAAAGGCGCAGGCAGGCCAACGAAAAAAGACAGAAGGACTTTGGACCGTCTCGGGGAGTGGTAGGGGCTATATTCTAATTCTTAATTAAACGCAATCGCTGATTGCCATATGTTAATAGCCAGAGAAAAGAGAACTACTAATATTGCGGAGTTCATACTTTATATGTGGCAGGTGGAGGATCTGATCCGTGCTTCGGGATTTGACATTGATGAAATAGAAAAAACAATCATAAGCAAATACCGTCAGCCCAGGGAGATCCTGTATGAAATAAGGGACTGGTATGCCAGCCTTATCCAGTCGATGAAGCAGGAAAAACTTGAAAAAAAGGGCCACCTGTCTTTTTTGAATAATCTTTTGAATGAACTCACCGACCTTCACATCCGGCTGTTGAACCATCCGGATGAGTCTGATTACCGTCTTCTTTACCAGCATGCCAGGCCAAATATTGAAACTCTGATGAATAAAACAAACAGTCCTGTCAAGAGTGAAATTGAAGTATGCCTGACAGGCCTGTATGGATTCCTTTTGATACGCCTTCAGAAAAAGGAGATCTCTTCAGAGACCACTGCAGCCATTTCGACATTCAGCAGTCTTCTGGCGTTCCTGTCTAGACGATTCCTGGAAATTGAAACAGGCGAAAGAGAGCTCCCCTGATATCAGAACGTAGCGGATAATCCTATTCCAAATACTTCCTTAAATTGCACTTTTGATTTCTTTTCTCCGGTGGGTACACCTTCACTATCAAACATATCGAATTTAATATCGTCATCCCAGATAAGGAGTGTATTTATGCTTGCTGAAAGATATTTATTGATTTTCATATTCAGCAATACTTCCCAGTTGACGTCAATTTTTTCGGGATGTTTAAGATAATTTGAGAAGAGGTCAAGCCTGGTCAGAAAAGTAACATTTTTCATTATTTCCCTGGTGTACATTGACTTGATAAGGCCTCCAAACTCATACCTTACATTCTTGTCCTGTTCTACTCCAAATGCTCCATAGTGGGACAGTGTATCGTCCAGAACATAAGTTACTTTACCTGAAAGAGGACCGATATAAACATTAAAGTTTTCAGATGGTTTATAATCCATACCTATTGACAGATTGATATATCCTGGTGCCATGAACCTTGAAATGGGTATTGAATCATTTGGATAAGCAAAACCATTAGTAAACTGTGTATAGAATCTTAACATTGCTGTATAATACCAGTGCTCTGCCGCCAGCCTTCCGTATTTGCTGGAAAAATCAATCCTGTCATCGGTTTTTCTCACACCGGTCTCGCCCTGTTTCATCAATCCGTATCCAAGTATCAGCATGTTTTCCCATGATGATTTACCTTTATTATAATTTGCCAGACCGTTGGCAAGAATATTTGCGGAAAACGAGTTTTCACCTCCTGCTGCCCAGTTAGTCAGGGATACCTGGCTTAGGCTAATGCTCCCAAGTCCCCCTAATTTCCAGTA
>CAZEKO010000070.1:0-9600 GCA_964512775.1 uncultured Bacteroides sp.
ATAACTAAAGAGATCCTTCATCAATTCATCCTGTACTTTTTCCTGCTTTTTCATAAGATCATAATTAATTCATCCTTCAGGTATTTTTTTAACATTCCTGACATTTTCTGCCTGATCCTGAATATCTTTACTTTGACATTATTCCTGGTCAGGCCTGTGATCTGGGATATTTCATCCAGATCCTTTTCATCATAATAATACAAAGTTACCAGAAAATTTTCATCCGGATCCAGTTTTTCGAGTATGAAATCCAGAATTTTTTTTCTGTCCTGATCCTTCAATCTGTAATAGGCATCCATGACTTCAGAAGTCGCTTTTTCCTCAAATCCTGAATCTTCAAGGCTGACTGACTCTGCACTGCTCCTTCTCATCCTTGATATAGCTGTATTATATACTATCCTGTAAAGCCATGTTGAAAACCTTGCACTGCCTCTGAACTGGCCCAGCGACTGGTATGCCTTGATAAATGCATCCTGTGCAATCTCTTCTGCATCCTCCCTGTTTTTAACCAGTTTCATTGCAAGTGAGTACGCCATTGATTTATATTTATTTACGAGGAAAGCATATGCGTTGGACTCCCCCTTAAGAACCCTGCCAATATAATGCTTATCCTCTTTGTATTCCATTTTATCTTCAATGGTTAGACGCAATCAGATCTTCTATGGTTACAATTTAAATATTATGAAAATTACTATAAAAATTTGTACCCGTTTCTGTAACCGCATGAAGAAATTCAACGTCAAATCTTTTGAAAACGAATTAATCATTTAAAATTAAACATTATGAACGCTGGAGAAGTTTTAGTTCCGATTGCAGCTTTTGCCCTTGTATTCGGCATGTTTTATCTTTATCTCACAACCAGGCACAAACAACGCCTTGCATTAATCGAAAAAGGAGCTGACGCATCCATTTTTGGTATGGCAAGTAATGGAAAATCAGGTAAATACTGGACCATGAGGACAGGCTTGTTTTTTGTTGGTATAGGTGTCGGTGTATTAATGGGTAATGTCCTGGCAAACGCCGGACTGCTCGATCCTGTTGCCTATATCTCAATGATTTTCATATTCGGTGGACTGGGCCTGCTCTTATTCCACATCATATTCAGGAACTTGAATTAGTCGTTTCCTGATAAGTATGAATTGCAGTTATTAATCAATAACTGCTTTCATACTTTTATCTCTAAACTACTCAATATAATACAGGATTGCTCTTGTTATTGCCCTCTTACATACTTCACAGAAGCCTTCTGAATAATTACTTTTCATCCTGCAATCAACAGCTGGCCTGTATACCCCCTTGGAAACGTATCCACCTCCTTCAAAAACACCCGTTTTGTCCAGGTACTTATCTTCAACAGGCGTGGGTACGGGAGTTCCCGGATCCAGCATATCATCCCATTTGGATTTGAAATTTACCAGAGTGGTAAGATTAGGTTCCCAGGGTTCAACAGTAAGTTTGAAATATTCATTATATGCTACCTCAGATGAATAATATTCGTCACCGAGTCCTGCAAAACCATGACCAAACTCATGGATCAATACCTCTTCAGGAGAATGGCCTCCATTTGATCCACCACAGTAATGATTATACATTCCGCCTCCGCCATACCTGTCAATATTTATAAGGACAATAATCTGGTCATAAGGAACAGGAGCAGCCACATCGCAAATAGTCCTGAAATCATACGTTGTCAGGTATCTGTCGAGTCTGAAAGTATAGAAATTGAAATTCATAATAGTATTTTTCCATATCCCCTCACCAGGAAAATCCGTCCCATCTTCCTGTGATACTGATGCCACTGTCCAGATGTTAAATTTTTCCCTGTATTGATCAAACGGTTTTGTTGAAAGGATATAATCAGAAAGCCATTTTACATCCCTGTAAAATGAATCTAACTCACCTTCCTTATAACCTTCAGCTATGAAAAGCAGATCGACACACTCAGCCGGATCTCCCTTATCCTGTATCTTTAATGTCTCGAAATTAAACTTCATGCCTCTTTCAATATAAAGATCAGCCGGATTAATATTCATTTCAAAACATTTTTCAAAAAGGTTCTGATCATTCCGTTCGTACAATTCGAGAAGTATCTTGTTTTTTGGAAACGGAAATATCAGGGCCTGGGTCAGATATTTATGGGCTACTTCCGCTTCCGAGGTTGTTTGCCATTCTTCAAACAGAGTACTGAATCCCCTTGAAAATATTAGTTTACCCGTCGCTTCATCAAAGATCCTATATTGGAAATCCCCCAACTCCAGAGGATCCAGGAGATTTGTCCTTGTTCCTCCCCATTGTGGTTCAGCTTTGATCTTTTCAAAATATACTTCCGTCGTTTCATGATCACCTGCAAATATCAGGTCAACCCTCATCCTTTCATTCGTAAAAAAATCTACATAATTTACCTGCGACCTGATTATAAGGCAGCTGAAAATATTAAACAACGCCATCAATTGAATTATTTTCATCTGTAATGATTTTAAGACAATAAATAAGATATTCTGCAACAGATTCTCAAATTCCAGCGATAAAGTTATAAAAATATATAGATGTATATAAATCTCTCAGCAGGCTATATTTAATATTTATTTAAACGCTAATAACAATTGACCGCTGGATGCATATATTTAATTATAAGTAAGTTACAATTACGTATTTGGAGTCAATAATGGCTAATTACGTTTAAATAAATATTAAATATAGCCTGCTGAGGATAAAAAAAAGGGGCTGGGAAAAGGCCAAGACCCGGTAGTATTGGAATAGGAAGAATTTATTTCCCGGCCCCCTAAATAATTACTAACTAAAACCAATGTAAAAATATTAAACTGTTATTTCTTTTCAAATTATTAATCATTTTTTTTTAAGATATTTTGTATTCAATAATAATTTATAATTTTAAGCCATGAAAATTTTACAATTCATAAAAACACATATCAAATAATGGAAGAAAACTTACATATTGATAGCCTGGACAAAAAGATACTTTCCATGATAACCAGGAATGCCCGGATCCCGTACCTCGAAGTGGCCAGGGAATGTAAAGTTTCAGGTGCAGCAATACATCAGCGAATTCAGAGACTGACAAAGATGGGAGTAATTACCGGATCAAGATTTACAATTAATCCGAAAAAAATCGGATACAAAACCTGTGCTTATATGGGAATCTTCCTCGACAAAGCCTGCCTGTATAAGAATGTCCTGAACGAACTGGTCAAAATACCTGAAGTTACCCAGTGTCACTATACTACAGGTAATTATTCCATTTTCATTAAGGTCTATACGCGGGATAATGAACATCTTAAGATGGTCCTGACCGACAGGCTTCAGGCTATTCCGGGAGTGGCACGGACCGAAACCTTTATCTCACTTGAAGAAGGATTTAACAGATCCCTCCCTATAAGCTAACTCCGGGAAAGTTCTCAGTTCTGTATCTGCTGAAACAATTATCGCCTATATAGCAAAGGTCTGCAGTCTTATCCCGCAGATTGTCTCTGTCTTATCGCTTCATAGATGATTATCCCTGCAGCGACGCTTACATTAAGCGAGGAGATCTTTCCCATCAACGGTATCCTCACAAGTTCATCACTGATCTTTAACAATCCCGGATTAATGCCTTTATCCTCCGAGCCGACAATTATAGCAAGAGGGCCCGTGAACTGAGCATGAGAATAGAGTTTTTCAGCCTCCTCAGTAGCAGAATATATCTTTAAACCGCTGTTTTTCAAAAACTTTACAGCATAATGCATATTTTGTACCCTGCAAACCGGAATCCGGCTGAGCGCCCCGGCTGAAGTCTTCAGAGAATCGGCATTAACCGGCGCAGAACCATGCCAGGGAACAACTATGGCATGCACTCCCGCACATTCCGCTGTCCTGGCAATTGCACCGAAATTACCCACGTCAGTCACACCATCGAGAAGGATAACCAGAGGGTCCTCCCCCGCTTCATAAATGTTAGGAATAACCTGATCTATTTGATGATAAGTAATATGGGAAACATATGCGACAACACCCTGATGGTTTTTACGTGTGATCCTGTTAAGTTTCTCAACCGGAACCAGCTGGTAAGGAATGGCTCTTTTTTTTATAAGGACGGCCAATTCCTGATACAATTCACCCTGAAGATTCTTCCTTATATAGATCCGCTCTATCTCCCGACCCGATTCAACTGCTTCAATAAGCGGCCTCAATCCATATATAAATTCATCACCGGACTTCATTACAGCTTATCTGTATAAAAAACTTTCCCTTTCCGCCAGTCTTGTACAGCCTGAAGCCACATTGAAGTGACAAAATCCCTCTCCAGCTGGTAGTCATTGTCTGAATATGGATTACTCACTTTTGAAAAAGTAAACCTCAGCGGTTCTTTGCCTCGTTTCCTGTAATAGGTCCATATTTCCGTCTCAGCAGCCTTGGTAAGAGCGTTAGGTGGCCCGTAAATTATGAACATCATCCCCCTGTCAGTCTTCCAACCCTCCTTATAAGATGAAAAGTAATAATTCGCAAAGAAAACACGGTTGTAATAAATCCGGATAAGCTCCCTTGATGTTTCAACATTCCCGGTCGTCTGAAGCCAGAAATTATCCAGGGCAAACTTTTTATTGGTCTGATTAATTAAATCATTAAACTCAACCGTCGACGTCAGAAATGCAAGAGGACCAATCATTTCATCAATAGTGGTAACCCTTGGATACGAATCACCAAAATTAAATAAAGTCAGGCCTCCCTGTTGTTCGGGATCTACCTGAATATGATACATCCCTTCGTAGGGCAGCCGATAACTGATAGTATCTCTGTACAGGTAAGGGAAAATACTGTCGGGGATAAATTCGGGTCGTGTCGATGTAAGGTTCGTCACAGGCGGCCTTGGCAAAGGAAATGTGTTCCTGTAATACTTAACATAAATAGTATCAATCTGCCTTCTTGCATAAGTTATGAAAAATACTTCGTTGCTGTTAAATACCTTGTTAAACGAAGGATAGCCCGTGCGAAATGAAATAACCTTGAAATTCTGCGCAGTATTTACTGATGATTTATCCACCTCAAGAAATGAAATACTGCTTTTATTGCGCAATTGATCAGTTGTATTCACCTTAAGGGAATAAATCTTGTCCTGAAAAGCTATGAACGGTATGGATGCAAAAAAAACTTCCTTTATCGCATTCCTGTCAAGACTATAAGAAATTGTTGCACTATCTGCTATAGTTTCGCTGTCATTACCATTAATAACCTCCCTCAATTCATAATGAACTTTCAAAGATCCCATATACTTCCCTTCCCGGTTTGCCTGGTTGAAAAGTAATTCCTGTGTGAATAATTTTATATAAAGCCTCGACACTTCAGGCCTTTCATGATAAACTATAAACTCGGGGTGTAAGGGGCTGCTGGATGGATTATATATGGAGGCCACGTTCCTTGTAACAGACGGTGTGGTATATCGCACCATTTTGGAACACCCCCCGGCAAGAAGGATAATTAAAACCGAAATATTTATTAAAAACCTGATCATTACCTGAATCTAAAATTATTATTTATTTTCTAATTCTTCTAGTTCAATATTCAATCTTTCCCATTTGTGCATCTCTGATGCAAGCAAGGAAGAAGTCTTTTCATAGCTCTTAAAAACTTCCTCATCATCTACTACTTCCTGCCCGCTCATCCTGTTGTGCAGTTTTTCAAGTTCTTTCTCCAGATAAACAATATGTTCTTCTGACAGGTGGATCTGCCTTTCAATTTTCCGGATTTGCCTTTCAAACTCCTTCTTCCTCTCATATGCTAACTTATTTTCCCTGATTTTATTTTCTGCAGGAACAGTCTTCTGACTTTCTGACCTGTTCAGCTCGGCGAGATTCTCAATTTTTCTCCTGCGCAGAAAATCATAAATACCTCCGATATATTCTTTTGCCTTACCAGCCCTGATTTCATAAATTTTATCAGTAAGACCATCCAGGAATTCCCTGTCATGAGATACCACAATCAGTGTGCCATCATAACTCAGTAAAGCCTGTTTTAGAATATCTTTTGAACCCATATCAAGGTGATTGGTCGGTTCATCAAGAATTAAAAGGTTATATGGCCGGAGGAGCAACCTGGCGATGGCAAGCCTGGAGCGTTCGCCTCCCGACAAAACTTTAACAGGTTTATCAATATCATCCCCATGAAATAAAAAGGCGCCGAGTAAATTCCTGATCTGTGTCCTGATTTCACCCACCGCTTCATAATCGATGGTATCGAAGACAGTCTTGCCTTCATCCATGATTTCATCCTGGTTCTGTGCATAATAACCTTTCTGGACATTCATCCCTATCTTAAGCTTACCCGTGTAATCAAGTTCTCCGGCAATAATTCTGGATAGTGTCGTCTTCCCTTCACCATTTTTGCCGACAAAAGCGACTTTCTCACCGCGTGTTATAACAAGACTGATATCTTTCAATACCTCCTTACTTCCGAATTGTTTGGACAACCCTGATGTTTCAACAACTATAGCAGCTGATCTTGGTGCAGAAGGGAACCTGACATTAAAAACGGCATCATCCTCAGGCTCGATTTCGATCCTTTCCATCTTTTCAAGCTGTTTGATACGCGACTGGACCTGAGAAGCTTTTGTGGGTTTATATCTGAACCGTTCTACGAATCTTTCAGTTGATTCGATCTTCTTCTGCTGGTTTCGGTAAGCTGCAAGTTGTTGCTCCTTTCTTTCCTGCCTTAGTGCCCTGAATTCAGAATAAGGAACCTTATAATCATAAACCGTACTCACACTTATCTCAACTGTTCGCCGAGTGGCAGCATCCAGGAAAGCCCTGTCATGAGATATGATTACCGTCGCTCCCTGGTAATCCGTAAGAAAACCCTCCAGCCATTGTATTGATTCAATATCGAGATGATTTGTAGGTTCGTCGAGCAGCAGTATATCCCTGTTACCCAGCAGAAGTTTTGCAAGTTCAATTCGCATCCTCCATCCTCCGCTGAACTCACTTGTTGGCTTATAAAATTCATCCCTCCTGAATCCCAGTCCTGAGAGTGTTTGTTCAATGGTTGCCTCAATGGAACTTCCACCCAGAAGGTTGAACCGTTCAGTCAGATCAGTATACCTCTGAAGAAGTGAATGATACCCCTCATCGTGGACTTCCTGGTTTTGCTCAAGCTGTTTTTCAATCTGGCCAATCTCTTCTTCAAGAGCTGTTATTTCAGAAAAAGCTGACTTAACTTCTTTCCAGAGAGTTCCGCTATCCTTGCATTTCATTTGTTGCGGCAGGTAACCGACGACTAAAATATCCGGCCTGACAACTTTTCCTTCACCCGGCTTAACCAGTCCTGCAATGATCCTGAGCAGAGTGGTTTTACCGGCACCATTTCTGCCGACAAGACCTATTCTGTCGCGGGGATTTATAACCAGCGATACATCCCGTAATACCTCCTGTCCTCCAAAACTGACACTTATATTATCCAATGAAATCATACAGACCATTTAGCGAATACTCATCCATTCAGCTTATCTTTGCAAAGAATGCAAAGTAAGTATAAATTAATAAAACAGGTAACTATTACTGATATTGCAGCACAGGGGAAAGCTCTTACCAGGATTGATAATTTTGTAACTTTTGTATCAAACGCTATCCCCGGGGATGTTGTTGATATCCAGGTATTCAGGCGGAGAAAATCATACCAGGAAGCCTATGCGGTTCATTTTCATTCATTTTCGGATAAAAGGACATCTCCTTTCTGCGAGCATTTCGGTATATGTGGAGGATGCAGATGGCAGGATCTGAAATACAGCGAACAGCTTTATTATAAACAGAAAGAGGTCACTGATATACTCAGCAGGATCGGGAAAACCTCCTTTCCTCCACCTGAACTCATAATCGGCGCTCCTTCAGAAAAATTTTACAGAAACAAGCTGGAATTTACATTTTCAAACCGTAGATGGCTAAGCCCTGAAGAAATCCGGGAAGATGAGAAAATCACCGAAAAAAATGGGCTCGGATTTCACATCCATTCAAAATTTGATAAAATTATTGACCTGAAAAACTGCTACCTCCAGCCTGAACCTTCAAACTCTATCAGGCAGACAATCAGGGATTTTACTATCGATAATTCATTTACTTTCTTCGATATGTTGAATCATTCCGGCCTTCTAAGGAACCTGATTATCAGGACATCCTCAAAGAGTGAAGTCCTTGTTTCACTTATTTTTTTTGAGAATAATACTGATGCAATAAATAAAATTCTGGGTCATATCAGGAATGTTCATCCTGAAGTGACTTCATTAATGTACGCAATTAATACAAAGGCGAATGATTCAATATTTGATCTTGATTTTATTCTGTTTTCTGGTAAGGACCACATTATTGAAAAGATGGACAACCTTGAATTCAGGATTGGACCTAAATCCTTTTTCCAGACTAATACAGATCAGGGTCTTGTATTGTACCGGATGGTGAAAGAATATGCCGGACTTAAAGGTTCTGAAATAGTCTATGACCTTTACACCGGTACAGGGACAATAGCTATCTTCCTGGCCGCCCTTGCAAGGAAAATAATCGGTATAGAATCGGTTGACGAAGCGGTACACGACGCTAATCTGAATTCATCCCTAAATAAGATAACAAATACCACTTTCATCTGTGGCGATATCAGGGATGTCATGAATGAAGAACTATTCATAAAGGAGGGATATCCTGATGTTATCATCACTGACCCGCCCAGGGCTGGAATGCACCCGGATGTTGTAAAATCAATTCTTTTAGCTTCCCCTGAAAAAATCATATATGTAAGCTGTAATCCTGCCACTCAGGCCAGGGATATAAACCTGTTATCACAGCAATATGAAATCACCAGGATACAGCCTGTCGATATGTTCCCTCAGACCTATCATGTTGAGAATCTGGTGTTGCTGGAGAAGAGGTAAGAGATCAGGGATTATCTTTAACAAATTTCATATTAACAATATCTTTATATCTTCGTTCCAAAATATTATCCTCATCTGTCAATGATCAGAAAAATCTTTGTTCTCATTTTACTTTTATTCCCCTTCATGATTTGTTTTGGACAGGACACAGATGTTGAATTATGGCTATCGGCACAGATCCGTACAGATTTTAAAAAGAAATTCAGACTTTATTATGAACAGGGATACCGGAGGGATGAAAACCTGTCAAAAACCAAGACTTTCTATTTCGAAACAGGAGGATTTTACAAACCCTGGAAGTTCTTATGGGTCGGGCCGTATTACAGACATTATAACGATTTCAAGGGTTCCAGGAATAATCATCTGGTAGGGGTACTTTTATTACGTGAAAAACTGGGTCGATTCGACTTCAGATCCAGAACCCGCTATATTGCCGAGTTTGGTGGAGGAAATGAAACAGATCACTACCTCAGGGAGCGTATTACAGCAGCTTACGACATCAAGAAATTCAAATTTAATCCCTTTATTAATACTGAATTTATTTTCCATTTTAAGCCCGAAAAAACAGTAAATGAACAGATCCGGTTTGATATTGGAGTAGAAAGGAGTCTGGGCAAACATCACGGTATTGATATTTATTACCGGTATTGTATAGAAAGGAATGTTAAGGATCCAATTAATTCGCATATTTTTGG
>CAZEKO010000071.1:0-3633 GCA_964512775.1 uncultured Bacteroides sp.
CATGTATTTGAAAATGAAAAACCATGTGTAGCTACTGTAACCCCGGAAAATAAAAACCTGGTTGTTTGGGAAAGAACTTTCGAAGTTGGTACAGCATCCTATAATGTATATAAAGCTAATGATAGTACAGATTTATTTGAATTTCTGGGGAACATTCCTGCAGACCAATTGAGTGTTTTTGAAGATAACTTGTCAGACCCCAGTAAGGGATCTGTTTATTACAAAATTGCGAGTGTAGATACATGCGGAAATGAATCCGGCCCAAGTTATTATCATAAGACCATGTATCTTCAATTTTCATATGGAGCGGATACTACAGAAACAGTACTCACATGGAACCCCTATATGGGATTCTCATTTTCGGATTATATAATATATAAAGGTACAAGTCCTGACAATCTTTATCCTGTTGATTCCATTCCCTTTATTGACACTCCCACATGGATTGATTATAATGTAATTGGAAATTATTATTACTGCATCGGAGTGCGGCTTCAAACCCCCTGTGCTCCTGCACGTGATCAAGGCAAGAAAGCTGGTACAGGACCTTATTCCCAATCCATGTCAAATATCGAAGATAACCGGTTGAAAACATCTATTGATGAGAAGGGTATTACAGAGATCCTTTCATATCCAAATCCCTTCACTCACTGGACTCAGATCGATTTTGAAAATCCCACTAAATATCCCTACCAGCTCAAAGTGACCGATATAAGTGGTAAGATTGTCAGGATGGTTAATGGTATCCGGGACAATAAGGTGATATTGCTTCGGGATAACCTGCCACAGGGATTCTATTTGTTTGAACTAAAAGGGGACAACGTTTACAGAGGGAAGTTCGTCGTGAGATAAGCAGGGAGTCCCGATTACATCGGGATTAGTTCGACTATGCATTTTGCTGCACAAGTTTGCAAAACGCAAGTCTCACTGAACATGGAGCTGAGGGCTAGGAGGGTTCAGGGGGATTTTTGGTATTATTTATTTTTGAAAGTGAGAGTTCTCCTTTTACTTTTTGTTTCAACAGCGCGAAATTCAGGATTTCTATCAGGTGAGAGATATAGTGTAATTTCACACCCTTCAGGTAGATCTCGTTTATCTCCTGTATATCTTTGAGATTTTCTCTGGATAACAAAATATCTGTAATATTAGCCCTTTTTGCGGCCAGTATCTTCTCCTTAATTCCGCCAACTGGCAAAACTTTCCCGGTCAGGGTAATCTCGCCGGTCATGGCAACTCCCTTCCTTACTTTACGGCGGGTAAATGCTGATGCAATGGATGTTGCCATAGCTACTCCGGCAGAAGGCCCGTCTTTTGGGATAGCACCTTCAGGCACATGGACGTGAACATTCCATTGCTGAAACATCTCCGGATCGAGATCCAGTGGTTTTGAATGTGACTTGATATATTCCAGTGCGATAATTGCCGATTCTTTCATTACATCACCAAGATTTCCCGTCAGGGTCAGATTGCCCTTTCCCTGGCTGAGGCTGGTTTCAATACTCAGAATCTCTCCGCCATGTGATGTCCAGGCAAGCCCTGTAACCACACCAGGTATTTCATTCCCTTCATATGTATCTTTAAGATACTTTGGAGCTCCCAGGATTTCTTTTACATACTGGATTGTTAGATTCTTTTCCGGCTGATCATCCATGGCAATTTTTTTAGCCATGTTCCTGGCAATCTTGGCAATAGTTTTATCAAGCTGCCGCACTCCTGATTCCCTGGTATAGTATTCAATAATATATTCCAGTGTGCGAACCGGAAATACTACCTGTTCCTTTGTCAATCCATGTGCTTCCAGCTGTTTTGGAATTAAATGACGCTTTGCAATTTCAATTTTTTCTTCTACTATATATCCTGAAATGTCGATTATTTCCATACGATCGAGCAGGGCGGGGTGAACCGTAGCAGTAGTGTTGCCGGTAGCGATGAACATTACTTTCGAGAGATCGTACTCGAGTTCGAGATAATTATCGTAAAAAGTACTGTTCTGCTCCGGATCGAGCACTTCAAGCAGGGCAGATGCCGGATCACCATGAAAATCCCGTCCCACCTTATCAATCTCATCCAGCACGAAGACAGGATTAGATGATTTTGCTTTCCGGATGTTCTGCACAATTCGTCCGGGCATAGCTCCAATATAAGTTTTCCTGTGGCCACGGATCTCTGCTTCGTCATGAAGTCCGCCAAGTGACATCCGGATATAATTCCTCTTAAGTGCACTTGCTATTGATTTTCCAAGTGAAGTTTTGCCTACTCCCGGGGGACCGACAAGGCAAAGGATAGGCGATTTCATATCACCCTTGAGCTTCAAAACGGCAAGATGCTCCATAATCCTGTCCTTGACTTTTTCCAGTCCGAAATGGTCATGATCCAGGATCCGTTGGGCACGCTTTAGATTAAAGTTATCCTTTGTATACTCACCCCATGGCAGTTCCAGGAGTGTCTGGAGATAATTTGCCTGAACCGAATACTCAGCAGATGCAGGATTGATCCGCTGTAATTTGTCAAGTTCTTTCTTAAATGTTTCTGCAGGTTCCTTACCCCATTTTTTCTTTTCCGCTTTTGCCCTGAATTCTTCTATCTCCTTTTCCATAGGACTGCCGCCCAGCTCATCCTGAATGGTCTTCATTTGCTGATGCAGCAGGAACTCTCTTTGCTGCTGGTCGAGGTCAAGTTTGACCTTTGTCTGAATATCATTTTTCAGTTCAAGCATCTGAACTTCCTTGGTCAGGTACTGGAGAAGATTAACACCCCTCTTTTTAAGGTCGTTCTCCTCAAGCAGCTTTTGTTTTTCCCTGATCTCAAGGTCACTGTTTGAACAGATAAAATTGATCAGAAATGAAGAACTTTCGATATTTTTAACTGCAAACGATGCTTCTTGTGGAATGGATGTTGACAGTTTAATAATTCTCAATGACAGGTCTTTGAGTGAGCCCACTATAGCCTCGAATTCCTGATCCCTGGTCAGAGGTTTAATATCAGAAAGTGGTTTAACCCTTGCAACTAGATATGGATTTTGAGATACGATTGTATCGACCTGGAATCGTTTTTTGCCCTGAATGATAATCGAAGTTGAATCATCTGGCATCTGCAGTATCCTGATTATCTGGGCAACTGTACCAATCTGGTAAAGATCCTCCAGTGCAGGATCGTCAATATTTGAATCTTTTTGAGCAATGGTGCCAATGATCCGGCTTTTCTTATATATTTCCTTTATCAGGCGTATCGATTTTTCCCTGCCAACGGTAATAGGTATTACCACTCCCGGAAAGAGAACAGTATTTCTGAGAGGTAAAATTGGCAGTAAATCTGGTATATTGCTACGTTCCAGAGCATTTTCATCTTCATCCGAAATTAACGGAATAAAATCAGCATCCTCATTTACCGAACTGGCTATCAGTATTTTACTATTTTTATCTTCTTTTTGCTTTCCCATATTGATCTGGACAACTTGTCAGTAAAATAACGAAAAAAAATGTATTCATGATATGGCAATACTTGTGCCAAAGAGGTGAAGAGTGAAGAGTGAGGCGTGAAGCGTGAGTCGAAAAACAATACTTTTTCAATGAGTTATACCGATTGCGCGGTATTTTTTGGTCATTTCAAAGATGGTTTGTAATATTTTCCTGT
>CAZEKO010000071.1:3733-5358 GCA_964512775.1 uncultured Bacteroides sp.
ATTGCGCGGTATTTTTTGGTCATTTCAAAGATGGTTTGTAATATTTTCCTGTCTTTTTCATCAAATTCAATATTTCTTTTGCTCATCACTTCTTTAGCTACTTCAAATGCCTGCTCTGGCTTATATACGAAATATCCCTGTGGACCACCCCATGAAAATGAAGGAATAAAATTTCTTGGGAATCCGCTTCCGAAAATATTAGCAGACACACCTACAACCGTTCCTGTATTAAACATTGTGTTGATCCCGCATTTTGAATGATCACCCATAATCAATCCGCAGAATGTGAGTCCGGTATGAATGAATTTTTCTTCAGGATAACTCCAAAGCCTGACCGGGCCGTATGTGTTTTTCAGGTTTGAATTATTGCTGTCAGCACCTATATTGCACCACTCGCCAATGACCGAATTACCCAGGAAACCGTCGTGGGCTTTGTTGGAATATCCTATGATGACAGAATTGTTTATCTCACCACCGGCTTTAGATGATGGTCCTATAGTAGTGGGGCCATAGATTTTCGCACCCATTTTTACCGTTGAATTTTCACAAAGTGCAAAAGGGCCGCGGATTGTTGAACCTTCCATGATCTCGGAATTCCTGCCAAGGTAAATTGGACCGGTACTGGCGTTAAGAGTTACAGATTCAGCTTTGACACCTTCTTCAACAAATATATTTTGCGGATTAAGCAAAGTGTTAGTCTTACTTAAATGGCCAGTTTTCTTTCCATTTGTCAATAGTTCGAAATCAGAACGGATTGCATCACCATTATATGTGAATATATCCCAGGGATGGTTCAGCTGGAGAAATTCGCCATTGAACTTAACCTTATCGTAATCTTTGAAGCAGTCAAAGGCTGTGCAATCAATGATTTCATCTGAACGGACAGCTAATATTGTATTTTCTTTTTCAAGTGCCTGGCCGGTCATTAGTTTTCTGATTTCCTGCAGAACTGAAGGATTGGGCAGGATGGTACCATTCAACAGAATATTATCATTTCCTGCACTGACAGGATATTTCTCTGAAAGGTAGTCCTTTGTATGCCAGGAACATTTAGTCCCGAGAATTCGTTCCCATTTTTCCCGTATGGTAAGGATCCCGATCCGTATTTCGCAGGATGGGCGTGTAAAAGTAAGAGGCAGCAGATTATCCCATCTGAAGTCGTCGAAAAGAATATAATTCATAATTTATAATCATAAAAAAGCCGGTTTGATAAACCGGCTTAAGGGATTATTTATTTTCCTGTTTTTTCTTTTTATCCATATGGTCTTTATACCTGCTCATGTATTTATCCACACGGCCTGCAGAGTCGACCAGTTTCATCTTGCCGGTATAAAAGGGGTGAGAAGTATTGGATATCTCAAGTTTGATCAGTGGATATTCCTTACCGTCGTCCATTTTAATGGTCTCTCTTGACGCAGCGGTGGAACGGGTCATAAAAGTATAACCGTTTGACATATCCTTGAATACGACCATCCTGTAATTCTTGGGATGTATATCTTTTTTCATGTCAGAAATCTTTTAGTCTGCAATAATTATTAAACTGGGTTGCAAAAATACATAATGTTTCAGAAAAACAAAATAATCTTGAAGGTTTACTTTATTTATTTAACCCAATATACAATCGG